>CAZBXJ010000043.1:0-6701 GCA_964495775.1 uncultured Thermoplasmatales archaeon
GAGCGACCAAATAAGGGAAGAAAACCGTCAAAAATGGGAGTGAAGAAATACACTCCAAAGAAATCAATAAAATGGATTGTTGAAGAAAGGGCAGCGAGAAAATATCCAAATATGGAGGTTTTAAATTCTTATTGGGTTGGTAAAGACGGAAAATACCATTATTACGAAGTAATTTTGGTTGATAGAAGCCATCCAGCAATAGTTAATGACAAAGACATTAACTGGATTTGCAATGAAAAGGGAAGAGTATTTAGAGGAAAAACATCAGCAGGAAGAAAGTCTAGAGGACTCAGAAATAAAGGCAAAGGAGCTGAAAAAGTAAGGCCGAGTGTGAGAGCTAATAAAGGAAAAACTAAATAGCTTTTAGCAATAACTTTTTATGCTTGTTAAATGCCCCAATTGTAAAACAGAATTTTTTGTAGGAGAAAAAGTAATTGGGGAGTGTCCAAATTGCAAATTAAAATTATTATTTAAAGGGGAAAATGAAATAATAGAAAAAGTAGATATTAAAGAAATTGAAAGGAAAGTAGATGAAATTATAGGGGAAGAAGGGCTTTCAGAAATAGATTTGGCAATAGTAGATGAATTGAAGGCTGAAAAAGATTTTGAAAAAATTGAAGAAGAAATAGACAAATTATAAACTAAAAATCCAAACTTCTTTTTCAGAGGGTAAATCATCCTTTTCCAGTTCTATTTCATTTGCTACATGCCTAATTTCCCAATCTACCTTCTCCAAAAATTTGCTCAAATCATTTATTGGAAGGGATAATCCTTCAATTTTATAATGCATTGGAACAACAACCTTTGTTTCCATTTTATTACAAATTTCCCATGCCTCATCCGCATCTATTGTAAAAACGCCTCCAACCGGAATAAATAGAATGTCAATTTCTCCTATTTTTGCCAAAAGCTCCTCATCTAGAGTGTGTCCTAAATCCCCGAGATGACATAATTTTATATCATTGTATTCTATCTTATGAATTTTATTCTCCCCTCTTTTCGCTCCTTTTTCCTTATCATGATATGTTATAAATGACTCTATTTTTATACCATCAATTTCTCCGCTATCCACTATTTTGCTTCCTTCCTTGCTCACTATCCTAGCTTGGTTATGGTCAAAATGATTGTGAGAAATGAGAATAATATCTGCCTTGACTTTGGGAGGGGCTATACCTATGGATACGCCATCATGTGGATCAATAACAATAATTTTTCCATTACTAATTTCAAAGCAGGCATGACCATGCCATCTTATTTTAATCATCTTTTCCACAACTCCTTCAATTTATCCCATAAACTTTTCTTTTCAACCTTCTTTTCTTTATGAATTCTGTATGGTATATTTTCAAACCATTTTCCTGCAAACCACAACTTAGCTTTTTTTCCAATATAAACAGCTATATCTTCTTTTTCTATTTCCTCCTTTAATTCATCAAAATTACCCTTAAAAACAGGAATATTTTCATGCCATATTTCCTTTATTTTAACTTTTGCTTTATTATCTCTTATCTCAATTATAGCTATCTTGCTCAAATCTTCAGCAACTTCCGCCTTTTTATAACCTAATTTATTTTTCACTTCCTCCTGCCATTTCTCCAGCCTTTTGATGGAAATGCCTGTTTTTTCTGCTACCTGTTTTAGATCCATTTTAACTAAATCCTCAGCTTCCTTTATGCCCGCTTTCATCAATTTTTCTTCAAAAGTCTTGCCAATTCCTTTGATTTCTCTAAGTTCCATTGGTAGATAAATATTTATCTCTATAAAAATATGATGGAGCATTAAAGCTTATTCAAAAGATTTTTTTATTTAAATTCTATCCAACATTATGAAAGAAATTTTAAGAAAATTGGCGAATGCTCATGGCATTTCTGGATATGAACAAAATATTAGGAATATAATTAAGGAGGAACTGGCAAATTATGTTGATGAGATAAGAGTAGATGCATTAGGAAACATAATTGCTGTTAAGGAAGGTAGTCAGCCATCCATTATGCTTACAGCACATATGGATGAAATAGGACTGATGGTGAAGAGCATAGATAAAAATGGCTTCATAAGATTCGTTAAATTTGGTGGATGGTTTGATGCAACTTTGCTGAACAGCAGGGTTGTTTTGCATGGAGAAAAAGGAGAATTGTATGGAGTTATAGGAAGCAAACCACCTCATTTGATGAAAGAGGAGGAAAAGAAAAAGAGCGTAAGGGCTGAAGATATGTTTATAGATATAGGTGCAAAAAGCAAAGAAGAGGTTGAAGAAGCTGGAATAAAAATTGGCACTCCTATTACTCTTGATATGGAAATGAAAGAACTTTTAAATAATAGGGTTACAGGAAAGGCATTGGATGATAGAGTGGGATTGGCTGTTATGATTGAAGCTGTAAAAAAAGCAAAGAGTGAGGCAACAATCTATGCTGTAGGAACTGTGCAAGAAGAAGTTGGATTAAAAGGAGCAAGAACATCAGCTTACGGGTTGAGCCCAGATTTGGCTATAGTTTGTGAGGTGGCGGTGGCTGGTGATTATCCTGGAATAGATGAAAAGGAAAGCCAGATAAAGGTGGATGGTGGCGCCGCTATAACAGTTGCAGATGCTGGCGGAAGAGGACTCATTGCTCAGCCATCCGTGTTGCAATGGCTTAAGAAAATAGCAGATGACGAAAAGATAAAGTATCAGCTTGAAGTTGGAGAGGGAGGGACAACAGATGCTGCTGTTATTCATATAACTAAGACAGGAATTCCATGTGCTGTTGTAAGCGTGCCAACTCGCTACATGCATTCTGGAGTCGAGCTTGTAAGCTTAAATGATGCAGAAGAGGCTGTAAAACTGGTAACAAAAGCTCTGGAAAGAGTTCATGAATTAAGCCTGTAGATTTCCATTCCAATTTTCTGTTTCGATGGAGAATAGCTTCCAACAATCCTGACATTCTTTACTTCCACATTATACTTTTCTTCTGCCTTCCTTTTTATTTTTTCTATTCTCTCCTCAATCTTCCCTCTTTCCATTATTTCATAATAATGCAAGATTCTCCCCTTCTCCAATGCTAAAGGAAGAAAATTGAAGGATTTGTGAGGCAGATTCATTATCACATGGTCTGCATCTGGTAAATTTGGTAAAACATCTTTTGCATCACCTTCAATAACCTCAATTATATTTTCCATTTTATTTAGCTTAACATTCTCAATTGCATATTTTACAGCAACTGGATTTATATCTATTGCATATATCTTCTTTGGCTTCGCAACTTTTGCAATTAGCAGGCTGAAGGGGGCGACGCCAGCAAACATATCTATAACAATCTCATTTTCCTTTACTTGCTTAGCCACTCTCATCCTTTCCATTGATAAGCGAGGAGAAAAATAGACTTTTGCAACATCAAGCTTTATTTTTAAACCATATTCTATATGCATTGTCTCTGTTCTTTTCTCTCCAGCTATTATTTCAACATCCCTTATCCTATAATCTTCTTTAACGCCCCTGTCAATACAAACTGTTTTAATGTGCTTATTTGTTTTCATTATTGCATCTGCCACCTCTTTTGCAATGCTTTCATTATTTAACCTAACTATTGCAATATCTCCTATAAAATCAATTGAAATTGATTCCAAATCTATTCCCTTTTCTTTCAAAATATCTTCATAACTTTTTCTCTCAATTTTCCTCATTTCTCTGTACACAATCTTATAGCCTTCCACCTCTTCCTTTACAGGAAAATAAACAAATTTCTCGTCCCTTTCCACCCTATAGCCCTTTAAAAGCAAATTTTTTTCAATAAGTTTCCTCCTCATTTCTTCTGCTTCCTTCTTACTGACTTTTACGCAGGGAATTTTCACATCTTATAAAAACAACTTTCTATATACCATTTATGTTAGTATTCATAGGCTTGGGCTTATGGGATGAAAAAGATATAACTTTGAAAGGGCTGGAAGAAGCAAAAAGCTGTGATAAAATATATGCTGAATTTTATACAAGCAAAATGGGCGTAGAAATAGAAAAAATTGAAAATTTAATGGGAAAGAAAATAGAAGTACTCAGCAGGGAGGAGGTGGAGGATGGGAAAAAATTGCTGGAAGAGGCAAAGGAAAAAAAGGTTTGTTTGCTTACTGCCGGAGATCCAATGACCGCAACAACCCATGTAGAATTAAGGCTTAGAGCAATTGAAAATGGAATAAAAACGAAGGTAATACATGGAATAAGCATTGTTTCTGCATCTGCTGGCTTAGCGGGATTGCAGATATATAAGTTTGGGAAAATAGCCAGTATTGTAAAACCCTCCGAAAACTATTTCCCTCTTTCTTCATATGACACAATAAAGGGAAATTTAAAAATGGGTATGCATACTTTACTCCTTTTAGATATAGCAAACGATTGCATGACTGCAAATGAAGCTATGGAAATTTTGCTGGAAATGGAAAGAAGAAGAAAGGAAGGAGTGATAAAAAATGATACTTTAATTGTTGTATTGGCAAGAGTATCATCTGATGATGCTTTGGTGAAAGCGGGATATATAAAAGATATAATAGATGAGGATTTTGGGAAAACTCCTCATTGCATGATTTTGCCAGGAAAACTTCACTTCATGGAGGCAAAGGCTCTAATTATTTTAGGCAATGCTCCTCCAGAAATAATGCAATCTTATTTATAGCTTCAGAATCCATTGCCAATAAACTATTGATAATATGTATATAATGGAGAGACAGATAATGGCGGAAATAATGCCAGCTTTTAAAAGATTCCTTTGAGTAATGTATCCAGAGGAGTAAGCTATGGCTACAGCTGGCGTAGCAATAATGAATAAAAAGGCGACGCCTCCTGCAGTTGCTGTTGCCATAGCTGTAATAGCTGCTGATATGCCTATTTTATCTGCGAGGCTTAAAGATATGGGGAGCATTGTTGCGACTGCTGCCGTATTACTCATGAAATTGGTTAGAATGAATGTTATTATGATTATGCATGCCAAAATTAGATATGGATTGCTGAAAATTGATGTTATTTTTAATGCAAGCCATTCTGCTGCATTTGTTGCTTCAAGGTTTTTTCCCATGGTTATGGCTCCTCCATATACCAATATTACTCCCCATTGCACCCTCTTTTCAACATCTTCCCAATCAATGAGCTTTAAAAGGAATAGGACTGAAACTGATAATAATGCAATAACTGCAACACCTAATTGCGAAGAGAAGAAAATCCAGAGTAAAATTGTTGAAATTAGAATTCCTATCAATGCCTTTTCATTTTTTGTCATTCTTCCCATTTTATATACTTCTTTTTCCAACTCTCCTATAGCATCATTTATATTCCTTATTTCTGGAGGATAGAGCAGGAGTAATACAGCAGTTATAATTGGAATGGAAATGAAAACAAAAGGTAAATTTATCTTCATCCAGTCTAAAAAACTTATTTCATATCCATAACTGTCTAAAAACGCAATGGTTAAAGGATTTCTTGCACCTCCTAACAAAGATCCACAGCTTCCAATTGTTGTTCCATATGCCAAGGCAAGCATGCTAATAATTCCGAAATTGCTTTTTTTGGGTGTTATTTTCAAAAAAACTAAAATATGCATTAGAATGGGAAGCAATAAAACAGCAACTGCATGAGCCTGCATAATAAAAGAGAGAGATGCCCCAGTCAGCATCACACCAAAAATAAATAGTTTCGGACTTTTTCCAAACATTTTCAAAAATTTTGTTGCCATTCTTTTGTGCAATCCATATTTCTCAACAGCTCCAGCAATCATGAAAGACGCCAAAATAAAGAATACCGCCTTATTTCCAAAGCTTGCAAAAACATCTTTTGCATCCGCCACACCAAGCAGTGGTTGCAACGCCAAAATCAATAAGCCAGTAACTGCAATAGGTATTGCTTCCGTAATCCATAGAATTACTGCCATTGCCAAAATAGCCAGCATTATAAATCCTTCCCTGCTTAACCCAGCTGGAGTAGGTAAAATCAGAGATAAAATAACAATGGATAAAGCTATAGCAATGAAAGCGCTTCGCATTCTTTTGGAAAGTGAAATAAAGAATAAAAAGATTTTCATTTTAATGAAGAATCGCCACAAACTTAGAAAAAAAGAAGCTAAAGAGTTAAGAAATCAGATTAAAAATATGCTGGGGTGTGAAATTGATGGAGATATCGAGATAGCTGAATATGAAAACTGGAAAATTTTTCTCATTAATGGAGAATTTGTTGGATTATTTATAGATGGACTACCTTTTTTAAATGTTCATGGGTTAAAAAAATACAGAGCGGTAAAAAGATTTGTCACAGTTGATGATGGTGCCATAAAATTCATATTGAATGGCGCAGATGTTATGGCGCCAGGAATAATTTCTGCAGATGAAAATATAAGGAAAGGAGATATTGTATGGATAAGAGATGAAAGAGGTGTTCCATTAGCAATTGGAAAAGCTCTTATGAGTGGAAAAGAAATGGTTTTGAGTAAAAAAGGAAAAGCGGTAGAGAATCTGCATCACATAGGCGATAAACTTTGGAAATTTTCTGTTAGCCATTATTAACTGGCTGGTAAGGATTGAAAGCTGGGTCGCCATACAATGTAAATTCGTGCAAGCAAACATATTTTTTATCCATGTATTTGCCATGTTCAAATCTGGCTAATGTATTTCCATTTCTCAATGGAGGAGTCCATAGAAATGTGGAATTTGCATCTTTTGGCAAATACTTATTTTTGGCATTTCTTAAT
>CAZBXJ010000044.1:0-6657 GCA_964495775.1 uncultured Thermoplasmatales archaeon
ATAATGAGATTAAGGACAAAAATACTAATATTACTTCTAATACTTTCTTTAACACCAACGATTTCTATTAGCTATATTTTGACGCAGAAAAACTATGAAGATGTAAAAGAGAAAACAGAGATAGGACTGCTTAATTTAGTTAAATCTAAAGCTGAATATTACGATGAAGAGTTAAAAACAATAAGGCTTGATTTAGAATCAACAGCAAATTTTATTGAAAAGAATTGGGGGAAAGGAAAATACTACAATTTGAGCTACATCTGGATTTCTCCAAATGGCACAGGATATGAAAAATTTGTAGATGATATGAAAAATTTTGAATATGTTATACAAGCTTTTGAAATAGCTATTCAAGAAAATGACAAAATAAACTTGGCATATATAGGATTAGAAAATGGTGTTAATTTTCTCAGTGACCCAAAATTAGTAGAAAAATTGCAAAAAGAAATAAAATATTTTGATCATAGGGAGAGGATATGGTATAAGTTGGCAAAAGAAAAAAATGCTACTGTATGGACTCCCTTATATATAGATGTGAATACCGGCGAATTAGTTACTACTGTTTCAACTCCCCTCCACATTAACAAAAAATTTATTGGTGTATTAGGATTTGACGTTCTTTTAGAAACAATAAAACATAATATACTGGACATAAAATTTGGGGGCGCAGGCTATCCTTTGCTGGTGGATAATAAAGGATCTATTTTTGTGCATCCAGAATATACAGCAGGCGGTAAAAAGTGGAACGAGAGTTTTCAAGAAAAAAATATTTTTAATTTGTCAGGGCTGTGTAAAATTGGAAATAAAATAATAAATGGTTCTACAGGCTTTGAAGTTATAAGACTTCCGGAAGGAAAATGCTATGCAGTTTTCTCCCCAATAAACGAGATAAATGGTTCCTTAGTTTTTATTTTGCCAGAAAATGTTGTTTTGCAGAGTATAAGAGAAATGAGAGAAAAAATGTTATTTGTAGCATTAATCATAGCAATTATTATTGCCCTCGCATCTATAGTCTTTTCTGCACATATTGTTAAACCCTTGGAGAGAGTACAGAAAGCTACAAGAGAAATTGCAAAGGGTAATTTGAGTTATAGAGTAAATGTAAAAGGAAAAGATGAAGTTGCAGATTTAGCAAGAGATTTTAATAAAATGGCTGATGAACTAGCTATATCAAGAAGAGCTTTAAAAGAATCAGAGGAAAAATATAGAGGAATTTTTGAAAAATCAGCAGATGCAATTTATATTTCAACTGAAGATGGAAAACTATTAGATATAAATGAGGCAGGAGAAAAACTATTTGGATATACTAGGGAAGAGCTATTGAACATGGATGTAAGCAATTTATATGCTAACAAAAACGATAGAATAAGATTTCAGAGGGATATTAAGAAAAAAGGTTATGTAAAAGATTATGAAGTGAAGCTGAAAAGAAAAGATGGAAAAGTTATAGATTGCTTATTATCTTCTACAATGATTAAAAAAGGAAATAAAATTTATTATCAAGGGATCATCAGAGATATTACTCCAATGAAAGAAGCTAAAAAGCAGATTGAAATGTATAATTCTTTACTTCGCCATGACATTAGTAATAGAAATCAAATCAGCATAGGTTGTTTGGAATTGCTGAAAGAAACTAATTTAACGGAAGAGCAGAAAAAATTGGTAGAAAAAGCTAGTGAGCATTTATTGCAATCCCAACAGTTATTGCAAAAACTTAGCATTATAAATAAAGTGGAGAAGGTGGAAAGAAAGAAAATAGATGTTGATGAAGTGCTACTCGATAGCATTGAAAAATATGAGGGGATGGCTAAGGAAAGAGGAATAAAAATAAATTATGAGAAAAAAGCAAAAGATACATATGTTATTGCTGATGAATTGCTGGAAAATGTTTTTTCCAATATAATAGAGAATGCAATAATTCATTCAGGATGTAATAATATTAACATAGAATTGGAAGAGAATAAGGAAATAGTCAACGTAGAAATTAAAGATGATGGAAAAGGAATACCAAAAGAAATAAGGAATAAGATATTTGAATGGGGTGTTAAAGGAAGGGAAAGTAAGGGAAGCGGATTAGGATTGCATTTAGTTAAGAGAATTATAGAAAGTTATGGAGGGAAAATTGTTTTAAAAGAAGCAGAAAAAGGCACAATCTTTGAAATAACTCTTAAAAAATATCTACGATAAAATTCCTATTCCTAATTTTTATATAATCTCTTGCAATTTAATTCCATGTATCTTACAAAGCAGCAAGAAAAAATGCTTGAAGGGGAATATGGGGAAGTTGTTTCGAAAATGATGCGTTTGCTTGTTAGGCTTGGAGATGTATATAATGCAGAAAAAATGATTCCTGTTGCCTCTGTTCAAGTTGCAGGTGTATCATACAAAAGCATAGGAGATGCTGGCTTGGAATTTTTACAGGATATTGCCAAAGAAGCTAAGGTGAAAGTGCTTACTTTTTTAAATCCTGCTGGAATGGATTTGGAGAACTGGAAGGAAATGGGTATCAGCGAGGAATTTGCAAAAAAACAGCTTGCCATCATTGAAGCATTTAAAAAAATGGGTATAGTTATATCTGCCACTTGCACCCCCTATTTAGCTGGAAATTTACCAAGATATAGGCAACACATTGCATGGAGTGAGTCATCGGCGGTTTCCTTTGCTAACTCTGTTATAGGGGCAAGAACAAATAGAGAAGGTGGTCCATCAGCTTTAGCATCTGCAATAACAGGATATACGCCTTGCTATGGCTTGCATTTAGATGAAAACAGACAGCCAAATTTTGTTGTAAATGTAAATGTTGATTTAAAAAGCTCAACAGATTTTGCAGCAATGGGGTATTATATAGGCAAGGAAATTAAAAATAAAATTCCTTATTTTGTTGGAATAAAAAATGCAGATGTGGACGATTTAAAAGCTTTGGGAGCGGCGATGGCAGCAAGTGGAGCGGTTGCTTTGTATCATATTGAAAATATAACGCCTGAAGCGAAAGAAGTAAGCATTGATGGCTTAGAAAAAATTGAATTTGGGGGGGAGGAGCTTGAAGAAACTTATGAGAAGTTGAATAGTGGGGAGGAGGAAGATATAATAATTTTTGGTTGTCCGCATGCTTCATTAAATGAAATAATAAAAATTGCAGGGCTTGTTGAAGGAAAGAAGGCAAGAAAGCCATTTTGGATTTGTACTTCCAGGGCTGTAAAGGAAATTGCTGAAAGAATGGGATTAGATGAAATTATAAGAAATGCTGGCGGGAAAATTGTGGCAGATACATGCATGGTTGTTTCACCAATAGAAAATTTATTTTCCACCACAGCAGTAAATTCTGCAAAAGCAGCTCATTATTTGCCCGGCTTTTGCAAGCAGAAGGTTATATTTAAAAGAATGGAAGATTTGTTGGAGGGATAAAATGAAAGGGAGAACCATATATCCGGGAAAAGCAGAGGGAGAAGCTTTAGTAAGCAAGGAACCCATAGGATTTTATGGAGGTATAGACATGAAAACAGGCATTGTAATAGAAAAGGGACATGAACTGGAAGGAAAATGCGTTAAAGATAAAATTTTAGTTTTCCCCTGCGGAAAAGGCTCCACGGTGGGCTCATATGTTATTTATGGCTTGAAAAAAAATGGGGTGGCGCCGAAAGCAATAATAAACAAGGAAACAGAGACAATTGTGGCAACAGGCGCAATTTTAGCTGGAATAGTATGCGTTGATGGAATAGATATTGATAAGATAAAAACAGGAGATTATGTTGTTATAGATGCAAAGGAAAAAGAAGCTGAGGTTATGGTGAAGTAAATACCTGAAGCCATCTAACAACTATATAAAAGAGCAATATGAAATAAAATGGAAAGATTGCCCAGTACTTTTTAATTTTGTTTAATAACAAGACTGTTAGAGAAGCTGTTACTATGCAGGCAATAAAATCATATATTTCATTGAAAAGCAACAAAGGGGTAAGAAAAGATAGAAATAAGAGTATAGATGATATTTTCAAACCCCTTTCCAAGCCATATATGGTGAAAATATTTTTGACTCCCGCCCTTAAATCGCCTTCATAATCATCAATGTCTTTTACCATGCTACCTATAGATATTGCTATTAAAATTATGAAGAAAAATATTAATGCCTCGTGGGTGAGAGATGGGTATATTCTTTCTATATAATATTTGGTAGCAATATAATTTGGAGAAAAATATGCAAACAGGTAAGATAATGCGGAACCCAAGCCTATTATGGATGGAGCAAATACATAATTTCTTAGTCTGAAAGGAGGGCAAGAATATACTATGCCCAAAAAAATACAAATTATTGCGAGGATAAACTGAATTTTTCCTAATGTAAAGGCAAGAAATAGCGAAATAATGGCATATATGATTGCCAGCTCTTTTGCTACCTTTTCATCCATTAGAGTTGCAGGTAAAGCTCGCTTGTATTTTGAGAATTTATCTATGGAGACATCATAAATATGATTTATCCAGACAGCAAATTGCCATAAAAAGAAAAGAGAAAATAATGTTATTCCTATTATTCCAAAATTGCCAGAATATTTATATTCCCAGATTTTAAATAAATTAATATCAACATTTCTCGCGACTATAATGCCAATAATGCCCATCAAAATAAAGTGAAAACTTCTGAGATGTCCGGAGCTAAGAAGAAAGCTATAAAATAATTTTTTTCCTGCAGATAAAATAATGAGATGAAATAAAATTGTGCATATAATAAGAAAATATAAGAAAAAGGCTGGTTGGCATAGGTCGCCGAGAGACCATTTCTCAAGCAAGGGATTTAATTTAGGGGTGGAAATAATGGAGAGAAAAGTATTTAGGAGAAATATGTTGAGAATCGTTTTTTTGATGGAATTAGTTTTTACATAAATATATATTGATGTAAAAATCAAAAGCAGAAGAATTTCTATCATTAATCCATAGCCTGCTACAGAAGGAAATATTTTATGATATTGGAAGGTAAAAGCATAGATGAATTTGTTCTTTGGAATATAAGTATATGTTCTTTCTCGAAAGAAATAATTATCTATTAAAGGAGGCGTGAGAATAATCAAAAAACCTATTGAAAAAAGATTTGCCATTTTAAGCAACTTCTCTTTAGTTAATACCTTAATTATTAATATAATGCCTAAGAAAGCACAGATAAAGAAACTTATAATGTGCGCATATGTAAAAATGTTGGAATAGGTAAGCTCCTTATAGGAATAGTTAAATAAATATGCTTCAACATAAGCTCTTAAAGCAGAGATTATTGAAACCCAAAAGAAAATTACAATAAAATTCATTCTTTCCTTTTCAAGAAAATTGAATAATCTTGATAGTTGTTGGAGCATTAAAATGTATTTAAAAGAGATTATTAAAAGTTAATGATGATGAGTTGCACCATTGCTACGGGATAATCTTTCGCATACCTAAAATTTTTATACTGCAAAACGATTACAAGTCGGAGGCGAAAACATGAGCAAAAGTAGCACGCAAGTGCTAGTTGGTCTTGTAGTGGGAATTTTATTGCTGAGCAACGCCGGAGCAATTGCAAATGCTTTGGAGGTGCCAAAAAGCAAAACAGTGCTTCTACAATTTACCTTTGGAAAACCAAAAATTGAGAAAGCAAAATATTTTGAAACACTCTATGACAGCATTTCCATTGATGGCTTGCCAAAATACGGAGATACTGGAGAACCTGTTCTGCCTGTTAAGCCAGTAAATATACTTTTGCCATACGGGACAACAGTAAAGGAAATAATTGTAAAAGTTCCAGAGCCCAAATATGTGGGCAATGGCTATTTCATTGAGCCCAGACCTATACCAATAAGAATTGGTATAGATGATCCAAAACCACCTAAACCAGACCCAAAAATTTATGATTCCAGCGAGTTATATCCAGGAAAGTTATACGATGTAGTAACCATTCAATATTTCAGAGGATTCCCAATTTTAACTATAAATCTTTATCCAGTGCAGTATATTCCAAAAACAGGAGAAATTTACTACTATGAGAAAATGACAGTCAGAGTTGAAACAAAGCCAGCTGAACCAAATCCATTATATAGAGGATTGGAAACAGATATGGAATTGGTAAAAACAATGGTAGATAATCCACAGGAAGTTTTAACCTATCCCGGCCCATATGAACATCATTCATATGAATATGTCATTATAACAAGCGAGGCATTGAAAGATACTCCTGGCCCATACAATTGGACTGCATTAATAAATGATAAAATATCGAGAGGAATATCCGCAACTATCGTCACAGTTGAATGGATAGAAAACAATTCATTATTCTGGGATAGCAATCCAATATTCAATGACACACAAGCTAAAATAAGAAATTTCATCAGATGGGCTTATCTTAACTGGCATACTGAGTATGTATTGCTTGGTGGAGATGCGGACTTGCCAGGAAGCCAAGAATACAGTAATCATGTTCCAGCTCGTTATTTATGGGTGTCGCCAGATGACGGTGATCAAAATGCTTCAGACGCAACTAATTTGCCATCAGATCTATACTATGCATGTTTAGATGGAACATTTAATTCTGATGAAGATGATAGATGGGGAGAACCAACAGATGGACCAAATGGAGAAGATGTTGATTTAAGAGCAGAAGTATTTGTTGGAAGAGCCCCAGTTGATAATGCTACAGAG
>CAZBXJ010000045.1:0-6580 GCA_964495775.1 uncultured Thermoplasmatales archaeon
AAATGAGATATGCTGGACCAAGAGAAGCAATATTTCATGCAATTGTAAGAAAAAATTTTGGATGCACACATTTTATCGTTGGCAGAGACCATGCAGGAGTAGGCAATTATTATGGTCCATATGAGGCGCAAGAAATCTTTAAAGAATTTCCAGATTTAGGCATTACACCAATTTTCTTTAAATCATTTTTCTACTGCAAAAAATGCGGAGGAGTAGTAAATGAAAAAATATGTCCTCATGATGAAAAGCATCACATTTATTATAGCGGGACAGCAATAAGAAAGATGATTCAAAATGGAGAAGTGCCGCCAGAAACAATGATGAGGAAAGAAGTGGCAGAGATTGTCATGAGTTACGAAAATCCTTTTGTTGAGTAAAATGTTAATCTTACATCACTGGGATACAGATGGAATTTGCTCTGCATCACTGCTTTATAAAGATGAAATAGATTTAATGACACCAACAATTGGAAATTATTTTTTGACGGATGAGGAGATCGAGAAAATAGAAAATAAAGGATATGAGGAAATATATATTGTTGATTTGGCATTGCATGAAAACAGCTTAAAAAGATTGGCAGAAATTGCAAAAATTAAAGTTTTTGATCACCATTTGACAAAAAAATTAAATGGCATAGAATACATAAACCCAATAATAGAAGGAAGTAATGAGGAGGATTTTCCATCCGCTTCGTGGGTTGTTGGAAGCTATTTAAACCAAAAAAACCTCCTTGCATTTCTTGGAGTTGTTGGAGACTGGGAAGAGAGAATAAAGAATACAAGATTTTATAGCAAACTTGAAAAATTTATGGAAGAAAATGAACTGAGCTTTGAAGAAATGCATGATATGGTTAAGTTAATTGATGCCAATTATAAAGCAGGAGATAAAAAAGAGGTGGAGAATGCTCCAAAACTCCTTGCAAATGCAGAGAATAAAAAGGAATTTATTATAAGCAATAAAAAATGGAAAGAGAATAAGAAAAAAGTTGAAGAGGAAATAAAGAAAGCTTTGGAAGTAGAAGAAGAAATAATAGATGGCATACTTGTAAAAAGAATTAGGAGTAAATGCAATATAATATCAACAATAGCAAGAGAATTGTGGAAGAAAAATGATTATGTTATCGTCATAAATGATGGATTTTTTGAAAAAGACAGCCAGGTGTATGTAAGGGGCAATAATGTTTATCATTTAATAGATTTGGCTAAAAGTAAAGGCTATGTTGCTGGTGGAAAGAAAAATGTTGTTGGAGCAATTGTGCCAAAAGAAGAGTGCGAAAAATTTATTGAAATAATATTGGAGAAGATAAAATGAAAGCATTAGTTATTGGATGGGATTGTGCAGCGCCAGATTTGCTTTTTAACAAATTTTTAGATGATTTACCAAATTTCAAAAGATTGCTGAAAAACTCTACATATGCTCCAATGGAAAGTTGCGATCCTCCCATAACAATTCCCGCATGGATGGTGATGGCGACGAGCGTTAATCCAGGAAGGCATGGAATATATGGTTTTAGGCATAGAAAGGGAAATAGCTATAATGATATATGGATTGCAGATTCAACAAAATTCAAAAAATATCCAAAAGTTTGGGATATTCTGGCTAAATATGGAAAGAAAAGTTGCATTATAGGTTTGCCACCATCATATCCTCCGTTGCCTTTGAAAGGTTGCATGATATCCTGTTTTATAACTCCAGATGCAGAAAAACAATATACTTATCCTCCCGAGCTGAAAAATGAAATTGAAAGATTGGTTGGAGAGTATATTTTTGATGTTGAATTTAGAACAGATAAAAAAGATGGATTGGTGAAAAATTTATGGGAAATGACAGAGAGGAGGCATGAAGTAATTAAATATCTGATGGAAAATAAGGAATGGGATTTATTCTGGTTTGTTGAAATAGGATTAGATAGAGTTCAGCATGCATTTTGGAGATATTTTGATGGGGAACATCATCTTTATGAGCCAAACTCACCATATAAAAATGTTATAAGGGATTATTACAAGCTCTTAGACAAGAATTTGGGAGAATTGCTCAAATTAGTTGATGAAGATACAAAAATTTTCATTGTGTCTGATCACGGAGCTAAAAGAATGAAGGGAGCATTTTGTATAAATGAATGGCTTATAAAAAATAAATGGCTTGTTTTGAGAGAAGAGCCTAAAGATATTGTAAGCTTGAATAAAGCGAATATTGATTGGAGTAAAACAAAAGCTTGGGGATGGGGCGGATATTATGCGAGGGTGTTTTTGAATGTTAAAGGAAGGGAAGAAAATGGAGTTGTAAGCAAAGAAGAATTTGAAAAGGTGAGAAAAGAGCTAATGGAATTATTAAGGAATGCAAAAGATGATAAAGGGAACAAAATGGCTAATAAGGTTTTCATTCCAGAAGAAATTTACCCAGAGTGCAGGGGAAATCCGCCGGATATAATGGTTTATTTTGATGATTTATACTGGCGTTCTGCAGGCACAATTGGGCATGGAAGGATACATTTAGAAAGAAATGATACTGGACCAGATGATGCGGTTCATGATAAATTTGGAGTTTTTGTAATGTATCCAGGAAATGGAAAATTGGATGGCGTGAGCATTTATGATTTTGCCCCTACCTTGCTCAGCCAATTGGGAATTAAGGTTCCTTTACATATGGAGGGAAAGGTGATAAAATGAAAGGAGAAGGATGTGTGGTTTGGTTTACAGGTTTGCCCTGCTCTGGCAAAACAACTATTGCAAAAAAACTAATGGAAATATTGCAGGAAAAAGGTAAAGATGTTGAGTTACTTGACGGAGATACAGTTAGAGATTATATTAGGAACAAGGATTTTTCGAAAGAAGGAAGAAATAAGCATTTGAGATACATTGCTCTAATGGCGAAATTGTTGGCGGAGCGTGGTGTTATAGTTTTATGTAGCTTTGTTAGCCCATATAGAGAGAACAGAGATTTTGCCCGCTCCATCTGCAAGAATTTCATTGAAGTTTATGTTAAAGCATCATTAGATACATGCATTCAAAGAGATGTTAAAGGAATGTATAAAAAAGCCTTGAATGGAGAAATAAAAGGATTTACAGGCATAGATGACCCATATGAAGAGCCGGAAAATCCTGAGATAATTGTTGAAACAGATAAGGAAAGTGTTGAAGAAAGTGTTGAAAAAGTTTTGGATAAGCTGGCGGAGCTTGGATACGTTAATTAACATTTCAATGAAAAATGCTTGCATAAAGCATCATTTCCTTTTGCCATATATAACAACTTATTTATGTTTGAAGAATTAAAAATGTGAAGAAGAAAGATTTGGAAATATTGCTAGAAAAAATAGAAAAGCCAAAAGAAATAAAAGCTGAGTTCGAACAATATACAACGCCTGCAAGCATAGCAGCAGACATTTTATGGACAGCATATCATAATGGAGATATTGAAAATAAAGTTGTTATTGATTTAGGATGCGGAACAGGAATTTTTTCTATTGGCTCCGCCTTATTAAAAGCAAAGAAAGTTATAGCCATAGATATAGATGAAAGGCTTGTTGCTATTGCAAAAAAGGAGGCAGAGAAATTTGGAGTAAATATAGATTTTTATGTGATGGATGTGGAGGAGTTTAACGAAAAAGGAGATGTTGTGATAATGAATCCTCCTTTTGGAGCTCAATATGCAAATAGAAAAGCAGATAGAAAATTTATTATGAAGGCAATGGAGATAAGCAAAGCATTTTACTCATTGCATTTAAAGGAAAGTGTCGATTTTATAAAAAAGATAGTTGAAAAAAATAAATGGAAAATATTGATAGAAAAGACATATAAATTTCCAATAAAAGCTTCCTTGCCATTTCATGAAAAGAAAGTTGTATATTATGATGTTGTCATGATTCATGGAAAAGAAAATGAAAAAGCATGATTTAGCAAAATTAAAATGACGTTGTTAAAGCTACCTCCATATAAGAAATAAATTGTTTTTATATTGCTTCAATTATAATGAATGCTAATAATGTTGTTATCGCTATGGAAATTAAATTTACATCGTTGTTTGTTAAAATTGTATCTTCACCCCTTATGTTTCCTTTATATCTTCCTTGGAAGGTAGCTCCAAGCAATGAATCAATATGACAGCCAAATAAGCCAAGAAAAACACATAGAATAGCTTCATAAACAGTTAAATTTAAGAGGAAAAATCCAAGAAAAGAAATTATAAAAGCTCCAAGAAAAGCAACAGACTCGCCTAACAAAGAAATTGCTCCGTTTGTGCCCGGCTCAACTTTTTTAAAATTTGTTATGAGATATGCATTATCAGAAAGTATTCCAAGCTCTGAAGCAAAAGTATCTGCTAAAGCAACTGCTATTGATGCCACAAAAAGAGCAGAAAAATCATATTTTATTGATAATGCCGCCAAAAAAGCTGGGATTAAACCATTGGCAATTACATTGCCTGCTTTTCTTGATGTGCCTTCTCCTAACCTTTTCCTCTTTACATTTTCCTTATACTTTGTTGCTATTACTCCTAAAATTAGAAAAATGAGGAGCAATAAAAACCATTTTATTCCCTGGCTAAATAAAATTATTCCTCCAATTATCACCGCAGATATTGTGCCTCCGTGATCTAATATCCTGAATTTTATTGCTAAAATTGCAAATGCTATGCATATGACCAATTTTATTGCTAAATCTATCATCCTTTAACAACACCTAATGGAACCATCTTTGCAACTTTCAATGATAATCTAGCTCCATGGGTGGCATTGACTACTTTACTAACATCTTTATATGCATCTGGACTTTCCTCTGCCATAACTGTCCAGCTTGCTGGATGAGCATATATGCCCTTCATTTCAAGCTTTCTTGCAATCTCCCTTCCATTCCATCTTCTCTTGGCTTCATGCCTTGACATTACCCTTCCAGCTCCATGGCAGGTTGATCCAAATGCCTCTTCAGATTCATCTGTTCCCTTAAGCAAATAGCTTGCTGTTCCCATATCTCCTGGAATTAAAACTGGTTGTCCAACTTTCTGATATTTCTTTGGAATTTCTTTTCTACTTGGCCCAAAAGAACGGGTTGCTCCTTTACGATGCACATACAGCATCATTTTCTTCCCATCTACAACATGCTCTTCAAGCTTTGCAATATTATGGCAAACATCATAAACAACATGCATTCCAAGCTCTTCCGCATCCTTGCCAAGAACATTTTCAAATGACTGGCGAACCCAATGAACAATCATCTGGCGGTTAGCCCATGCAAAATTGGCGGCGCATGCCATTGCTTTGAAATAACTTTCTCCTTCCTTGCTTTTAACAGGAGCGCATGCAAGCTGACGGTCAGGAAGCCATATATTGTATTTTTTTACTGCCTGCTCTAAAACTCTGAGATAATCGGTACATATTTGATGTCCACATCCTCTCGAGCCGGTATGAATCATTACAACAATTTGGTCTTTTTCAATTCCATATACCTTGGCTGCTTCTTCATCAAAAATTTCTGCCACTCTCTGTATTTCCAAGAAATGATTTCCTGCTCCTAGTGAGCCAACTTGGCTTTTCCCTCTTTCTTTTGCCTTCTCCGATACATAGCTTGCATCTGCAACATCCATACAACCATTTTCCTCCAAATATTCTAAATCCTCCTCCCATCCATATCCATTTTCAACTGCCCATCTTGCCCCCATTTGCAGAACATCATCAAGCTGAGCTTTATTTAACCTAACTTTTGCCTGACTTCCTACTCCAGAAGGAACATTTTTGAAAAGCTCATCAACAAGCTGTCTTATTTTATTCTTATCCAAATCGCTTATTTTCAAATTCGTTCTTACAAGGCGAACACCACAATTTATATCGAATCCCACTCCTCCAGGAGATATAACACCTTCCTCAGCATCTGTAGCAGCCACTCCTCCAATAGGAAATCCATATCCCCAGTGTATGTCTGGCATTGCCAATGATTTGCCAACTATGCCCGGCAATGTAGCTACATTAGCTGCCTGCTCTGGAGCGTTATCTTTTCTTATTGATGGAAGCATGTCCTCGCTTGCATAAATTAGAGCTGGAACTCTCATTTTTAAATTTCCATTTATTCCTCTATAGCTCTTTGGTATTTCATATCTATATTCTCCCACTTTTTTCAATGGTCCATTCCACATTTTTCTCACCTATATATCAAATAATACTTTAATGGTAACCCCTTTTTTATTTCTTTTTATCTCCAGCATATGATATGTTACTGCTTTTATTTGCATTCCATATCCATGTTTTTGCCTATCATATTTTTCCCCATATGCATGGCCAATTAGCTTATCATTTATTTTTACTTTAAATTCTCCAAAAACTAAATTTTCAACATCATGAATGTAAAGCAATTCTGAAAGCCAGTCAACAAGCAAAAGCTCTTCATCTCCTTCATGTGGAATTTCAACTTTTCTTTCTATCTTGCTCTCAATTCTCCCATTATTTGTTATGATTGCAAACATTCCTTTGGCAGCATTTTCAAAGGCTTCCTCCAAATTTTTTCCATATGCTTCTATGCCTATGTCTGCTGTATGCTCAATAATTTTAAACATGTTTTAAAGAAAAGCGAATGTTATAAAAATGTATGGTATG
>CAZBXJ010000046.1:0-6511 GCA_964495775.1 uncultured Thermoplasmatales archaeon
TTCATTCACAATCGTAATCTATTTAAAGTCATTTTAATAAGCAGATAGAATGAAAAATGTTTATTTGTTTGAGGAAGGAAGCAAAGAAATGAAAGACTTGCTTGGAAATAAAGGTGCTCAGCTATGTGAGATGACGAAAATTGGAGTGCCTGTTCCTCCTGGTTTTGTTGTTTCTACAAAGGCTTGCAGAGAATATTTTAAGAGGGGAGGAATCTGGAAAGAGCTGAAGGAGGAAATTTTATCTGCATTGAAAAAGTTGGAAGAAAAGACAGGTAAGAAATTTGGGGGTAAGGAAAATCCTTTGCTTGTTTCTGTAAGGAGTGGCGCCCCAGTTTCAATGCCGGGAATGATGGACACCATTTTAAATTTAGGTATTAATGATGAAATTGTTGCCAATTTAGCAAAAATAAATGAAAGATTTGCATATGATACCTACAGAAGATTTTTGCAGATGTTTGGAAGCGTAGTTATGGGCATAGATGAAAAGAAATTTGATGAAATTCTTGAAAAAAAGAAGCTTGAAGAAGGGGTTAAAAGAGATAATGAACTATCCACGGAAGCTTTGAAAGAAATTGTGGAAGAATACAAAAAACTTTATGATGTTCCAGATCCTCAACAGCAGTTATTTATGGCAATTGAAGCTGTTTTCAAGTCATGGAATAATGAAAGAGCCATTCATTACAGAAGACTAAATAATTTGCCAGATGATTTGGGAACAGGCGTTGTTATCCAAGCAATGGTTTTTGGGAATTTAGGCGATGATAGCTTGACAGGGGTAGCTTTTACAAGAAATCCAGCAAATGGACAAAAAAAGCTTTTTGGAGAATTTCTCATAAATGCCCAAGGAGAAGATATTGTATCTGGAAAAAGAACACCTATGCCAATAGATGAGCTCAAGAAGATTTATCCAGAAATTTATGAAGAATTACAGAAAGTTGCAGAAAAGTTGGAAAGACATTACAGAGATATGCAGGATATAGAATTTACAGTAGAAAAAGGGAAACTTTATATTTTACAAACAAGAACAGGGAAGAGAACAGGAAAAGCAGCAGTAAAAATAGCTGTAGATATGGTCAAGGAAGGAATAATAAGCAAAGAGGAAGCTTTATTAAGGATAGATGCCAATTCATTGCAACAACTTTTGCACAAGCAAATTAAAGAAGATAAAAGCCTAAAGGTTATTGCCAGAGGATTGCCAGCATCTCCTGGTGCGGCGGTTGGAAAGGTCTGCTTCTCTCCAGAAAAGGCAGCTGAAATTGGAGATAAGGAGGAAATTATTTTAGTTAGAGAAGAAACTACGCCTGATGACATTCATGGCGTGGTGAAATCACAAGGGGTTCTTACTGCAAGAGGCGGTATTACCTCTCATGCTGCTGTTGTTAGCAGAGGTTTGGGCATACCATGCGTTGCTGGATGTAGCGAAATAAAAATAAATGAGGAAGAAGGTTTTATGGAGATAGGAGATTTGGTTATAAAAGAAGGGGAAGAAATAACAATAGATGGGACAACTGGAAGAGTTGTATATGGTAGGGCTGAGCTAATTGAAGCTGAATTTACTGATGAGTTAAAAGAGTTATTAAAATGGGCAGATGAATATAGAAAACTTAAGGTATATGCAAATGCTGATTTTGCCAAAGATGCAGAAAAAGCCGTATATTTTGGAGCAGAGGGAATTGGGCTTTGCAGGACAGAACACATGTTTTTGGGCGAGAGATTGCCAATTGTAAGGAAAATATTTTTGGAAGAGGATAGGAGAAAAGAAGCCCTGAAAGAACTTCTGGATTTGCAAAAAAAGGATTTCTTTGATTTGTTTAAGGTTATGGATGGAAAACCAGTTATAATTAGACTTCTTGATGCTCCCCTCCATGAATTTCTGCCCAGCTATGATGAACTGCTTGAGAAAAAAATAGAAGGGAAACTGAATGAAGAGGAAAGAAAAATTTTTGAAGAGGTTGAAAGGCTTAAAGAAGCAAATCCAATGCTTGGATTTAGAGGAGTGAGACTTGCCATTTTACAACCAGAAATTTATAGAATGCAGACAAGAGCAATAATTGAAGCAGCATTAATGGCAGAAGAAAATGGTTATAAAGTTATGCCTATGATTGAAATTCCGCTGGTAAGCGATGTAAATGAAATAATAGTTATAAAGAGAGAAATTGAAGATGAAATAAGAAAGGTATTTGATGAAAAAGGAAGGAAAATAAATTATAAGATTGGCACGATGTTTGAATTACCTCGCGCCTGCTTAACTGCAGATGAAATTGCAATGCACATCGATTTCATTTCATTTGGAACAAATGATTTAACGCAAACAACATTTGGATATAGCAGAGATGATGCTGAGAAGCAATTCTTAAGCCATTACATACAGCGAAAAATTTTGCCCAAAAATCCATTCCAGAGCATAGATGAAAAAGGAGTCGGAGAACTCATTAAAATAGCTGTGGAAAAAGCAAGAAGAGTCAATAAAGATATTGAAATAGGAATATGCGGTGAGCAAGCAGGAGAAGCAGATACAGTAAAATTCTGCCATAAAATAGGTTTAGATTCAGTAAGCTGTTCCCCCTACAGAATTGTAATTGCTAGGGTTGCGTCTGCTCAAGCAGTGCTTGAATCAGATGGCAAAGATGAAATTAGATTTGTTTCCAAGCATAACTAAAAAGTTTTATACTCGCTTAACTATAATTTTAAAATGGAGATATTTAAGAAGTTGTTACTTCCTATTTCATCAGAGTTCTTTAATGAAAATGTAATAGAGAGGGTAAAAAATATCGTGGAAGTTTTTGGGAGCGAAGTGGTTGTTGCTTACATTGTGGAAAAGAAAACAATGGAGAAAGTAAATGAAGTTGCTGAGCTTTTTTTGACTGAAGAGCAAAGAAAAGAAATGGAGGAAGAAGTGATAAATGAGAGCAAGTTAATAGCATCTTATTTTTTCAAAAAAATAGAGAAAGAAATAGGAGAGCATGAAAATATGATTGTTTTCGGAGAATATTCAGAAGAAATTAAAAAAATTGTTGAGGAAAAGGAGATAACATGTGTTGTTACATCATTTGAAAAAGAATGTTTATTAAAATATAGGCTCTTTGAGATGCTACCCATACCAATACTGGTGGAGTTCGGGAAAGGAGAAAAGAGGATTTTGGGAGTATGTTCAAATTTGGCGCCAAATAAAAGAGTGCCTAAAATAACTTTAGAGATGGCAGAGAAAATGAACTATGAGCCTTTCTTCATATACATTGTTGATAAAGAGGAAAAAGTTGAAGTTGATGAACATGGGCATAAAATAGAAAGAGATTTGGATTATTTAAAAATGAAAGCAAAAAAATTTGTTGAAAAATATAAGGATAAAGCAACAATTAGAGTAAGTATAGGAACCATTGAAAATGAGGCGGCAAAATATGCTGATGAGATAAATGCTGATTTAGTTGTTGTTGGAAGAGAAATGAAAAGGAAGGGAATTTTTGGAAAGGAAATAAAGAAAGAAATGGTTGAGAAGGTTAAACATTCTTTACTTCTTTTAAATTAAAATTTAATTAAATAAATTTAATTTTTTCTCCTTGCCAAATCTTTTTATTTGCATATCCTATATACACCTATGGAAGAGCTTTCAGCACTGAGTTCCAAAGAACTTAGGGAAGAGCTTGGTAAGGCAGAGGAAAAATATAGGCAGTTATGTCAAAAAAGAGATGAGTTAAATCAGAAAGCCCGTCTTTTAAGGGAAGAGAGAGATATGCTTAATGAGGAAAAGAAGAAGCTAATACAGGAAATGCAGGAAGCGAAGAGAATCAGAGATGAGCTTGTTGCAAAAATGAAGGAGCACAAAAAGAGAAGAAATGAATTTCAGCAACAAGCTAGAGAATTAATAAGGAAAAAAAGGCAGCAGAAAAGCAAGTTAAAGAGCAATAATTTATTTTTAAGAGCAGAAGAGTTGAAGCTTGAAATAAGGAGATTGGAGTATGAGCAAGAAACAGTTCCAATGAGTCCAAAAGAGGAGGAGAGGATAATACAGGAAATAAAAGAAAAAAAGGAAGAATATGAAAGGTTGAAAAAAGAGCTGGATCAGTATAAGCATGTTGAGATTGATTTGGAAAATCTGGATAAAGCTATAAATCAACTTTTTGAAATGGCAGATAAAGAGCATGAGATGGTTATAAAATATTATAAAGAGAGCCAGCAATATCACAACAAATTTGTTAGGCTTGTTGAAGAAATTGCCAAGTTGATAAATGAGGCAAATAAGAAGCATCAGGAATATTTGGAGATTAAGAAAAAAGCAGATGAATATCATAAAAAGGCAATGGAGATGAGAAGCAAAATAATAGCAATAAGAAAGGAGAGAAGGGAAAGATATGAGAAGGCAGTGAAGATGCTCGAAGAATTCAACATAAGGGCAAGAAAAATAATGAGCGAGGAAGAACTGGAGAAATTTATAGAGGAAAACATAGAAAAGTTGAAGAAAGAGGGAAAAATTTCTATTGGATTATAATGGGGGGCATAGCTATAATTGGCTTACAATGGGGAGATGAGGGGAAAGGCAAAATTACCGATTATTTTGCAAGTTTTGCAGATTGTGTTGTGAGATATCAAGGAGGAAACAATGCTGGGCACACTGTTGTTGTAAATGGGAAGAAATACAAATTCCATTTAATGCCATCTGGCGTTTTGCAGGGAAAGAAAGTTGTTATAGCTCACGGTGTTGTTGTAAATCCTGAAGTGTTGTTAAATGAGATAGATTTGTTAGAAAAAAATGGATTTAAAGTTGATTTGATGCTAAGCGATAGAGCCCATGTAATAATGCCATATCATATATTGCTTGATGGAGCGGAAGAGAAATTTAGAGGGAGAAAAATCGGGACTACAAAGAGGGGAATTGGACCATGCTATGCAGATAAGATAGCAAGACATGGAATAAGAGTTTGCGAGCTTGTAGATGAAGATCTTTTTAAAGAAAAAATTGAAACGATTATGCCAATTAAGAAAAGAGTATTATCTGCTTATGAAATAAAGCTTGACAAAGAATTTTTTGAGGAGTATGCTGAATATGGCAGGAAATTAAAAAAATATGTTGGAGACACTATAGCTTTTTTGAATTCTATAATTGATGAAAAAAAAGTGCTTTTTGAAGGAGCACAGGGCACACTTTTAGATGTAGATTATGGCACCTATCCATATACAACTTCTTCCAATCCCACAATTGGTGGAATTTTTACAGGTGCTGGCATTAGCCCTAAGAAAATTGAGAAGGTTATAGGGGTGGCGAAGGCATATACAACAAGAGTTGGCGAGGGGCCAATGCCAACTGAAGAAAAGGGCAAAATAGGGGATTATTTGGCGGAAAAAGGAGGAGAATATGGAACGACCACAGGAAGAAAAAGAAGATGTGGATGGATTGACTTGGTTGCTTTAAAATATGCATGCAAAATAAATGGAGTGGATGAAATTGCTTTAACAAAATTGGATGTTTTGGATGGGTTAGAAAAAGTAAAGATTTGCATAGCCTATGAATATGAAGGAAAAAGTGTGCAGGATTTCCCATCCTCAATAAGATTTCTTGAAAACTGTAAGCCCATCTATGAAACTCTCCCAGGATGGAATGGCTCAGCTGGAAAGAAAAGATATGAAGATTTACCCTTAAATGCCAAAAAGTACATTGAATTTATTGAAGATGAATTGGATATGCCAATAAAAATTATATCAACAGGAGCAGGAAGGGAGGAAACAATTATATTATAACCCCAGCTCTTCATCAATTTCTTTCATTGCTTTCAATGACAATTCAAAAAATTCTTCAAGGCTTAGTCCAATTTTTTCGCACTCTTTTATCCTATTTCTATCAACTCTCCTTGCAAAGGATTTATCCTTAAATTTATTTTTCAATGTTTCTACTCTTACTTCCTTAAGTTTTTTATTTGGCATAACTAATGCTGAAGCAACTATTAAGCCTGAGATAGCATCTGATGCCCTTAAAGCAAAATCTATATCATTTTTTGCTTTATAGCCAGTCAATTCATTATGTGCTCTTATCGCATTTATTGCCTCCTCCGGCAAATAATTTTCGAGCAATTTTGCAGACAGCAAGCCATGTTCATTCATATCAACTTTTTCATAGTCTATATCATGTAATAGACCAACCAATTTCCAGATTTCTTTATCTTTTCCTAATTTTTCTGCAAGTTTTTCCATGATAACTGCAACAGCCTTCATATGTTTCTTCAAATTATCATTTTTTATTTCAGCAAAGAATTCCTCAATTTTTTCCTGTGGAATCATGAAAAGAAATAATGGGTTGTATTAAAAATTTTTAGAGATATTTCAATTTTGGCATAAGGCTGTGTTTGTCTCACTTTCAGCTAACATAAAGGGAAGTATGTTTTCAATGTTCCTTACCATAATATAACAGCTTGTCCATTTTCTCCCTACTTTATATCCATTATTCTCTTTTATTTTCTTTTCTTAGGTTAAGTAAGTTTTGATTCTCATTTTATTCGCCACCAGTTGTTCCCTCATTATA
>CAZBXJ010000047.1:0-6504 GCA_964495775.1 uncultured Thermoplasmatales archaeon
TTGTATCCCATGTAATATTCAAGTCCATTTGATCCAAAAAGCCGTCTCCAGAAACAACCAAAATTCTTTTGAACCACTCGCTACCATATGCATTTTTCTCATATTGAATTATTTTATTAACAACATCCTGAACTTCCTTAAGATTTCTGCATGCAAGTCTTCCAACAGCAACATCTGGATACAAATCTAAAATATCATCTGGTTCCTTTTCAATATCAAGCCATTCTGCAAATATTCCATTTCCATTGCTATCCCAGTCATCAAATTCTCCTCCCTCCTTATATATGTCCGCATAATATAAATCGCAGAGATATCCTGGTTCTCCAGATATAAGATTTGAATATCTTACGGGAACCTGCCATCCAGTTACACCAGCATTTTTATTATCTTTTGGCTTTGCATATATCAATGATTTTAATCCGCCTACAAGTAAAACGTATTTTATTCCGTATTGTTCTATGGCGTCCTTAATGAAATATTTTATTTTCTCCGGCTCATCTCTTCCATCATATTTGCTGTAAATTTCTTCAGTAGTCATTAAAAATGTTTTCACTCCATAATTATTTTTATGCTCGACAAGCTTTTGTAAAGAATCAGAAAATTCTGAAGGAGCTATTATTACCATGTCATATGCATCTCTCTGTATCCATTTCTTTGGAGGCAAATAACTTATTTTTATTTCCGCATTCTTAGCTATATAAACCTTATTTTCTGCTGGCAAATACCTTACTGGATAAATGTTCACTGTAACGAAGGTAACATGCTCCATTTCCCCATTTAATCCGCAACCTATCCTATAGCTATACCATTCTGAAGGATACAGTTTGTTGCTGAAATAAAGCTTTTCATCCTTTCCTGGAGGCTTATATCCTTTGATAGGTGTCAATGGCATTGGAGCTGGAGCTGGCATTACCTGCTTTTCTATGGTTTTTTCCTCTATTTCTTTTATTTCCACCTCTACCTTTACATTCCTTGCTCCAAATGGAAGCTCAAAAATTTTTAGTATTCTTGGAAGCATTGGTTTGCCAGGAGCCATAATGTACAATTCCTCCCCATTTTCATCTGGCATCTCTATCCTTATATAGTTCTCCTTTTGCAGGAATTTTGGTTCAATAAATTTCACCTTTATCTTTTTTGTGTATTCTTCAGCATTGCTAAATGTTATTCCTCCAAAAATCAGTATAGCAACTATTGCAATAGCTACTACTCTCTTCATTTTCACCTCCCAAAAACAAATAAATTCATTCTATAAAAGAATTTGTGAAGGAATAACAGCTTTATTCATTTTGCATTTGCTTTTCATTTCTGCAATAAGATAAGTAGGTGCCCAGGAGGATTTCTTGTTAACTCCGCTAGCACCTGCATATTAGCAAACATCACTAATAAATAGTTGTTTCATATATCGTTATAAAATGCATGATGAAAAGCTTATTAAGGAACTAAAAAGGAAAGCTTTGCAAATAAGAAAATGGGTTATTGAATCCATCTATAGGGCTGGCTCAGGTCATCCAGGAGGAAGTTTATCAATTGCAGATATTTTAGCATGCTTATATTTTCATGAGATGAGACACGATCCAAAGAATCCAAAATGGCCAGATAGGGACAGGCTGGTTTTATCAAAAGGCCATGCAGCCCCCGCCTTATATGCTGCCCTTGCTTTGGCTGGATATTTTCCCGTTGAAGAACTAAAGAATTTGCGAAAAATTGGGCATTTTTTGCAGGGACATCCATGCATGAAAAAGGTGCCAGGCGTGGATATGTCCACTGGCTCATTGGGACAGGGGCTCAGTGTTGCTGTGGGAATGGCTTTGGCTGGGAAGCTGGATAAAAGGGATTACAGAGTTTTTGTTATACTTGGAGATGGGGAAGTTCAGGAAGGGCAGATATGGGAGGCTGCAAATGCTGCATCTCATTACAAACTTGATAATTTAATTGCTATATTGGATAGAAATAAGCTTCAGATTGACGGGCCAACGGAAGAAATAATGCATACAGAGCCGTTGGCAATGAGATGGAAAGCATTTGGGTGGGATGTTATAGAAATAGATGGACATGATATAGAAGAAATTCTGGATACATTTCATGAAATTAAATTAAATGAGAAGCCAACCATAATAATAGCTCATACCATAAAAGGGAAGGGTGTTTCATTTATGGAGGGAACTTTATCGTTCCATGGAAAACCTCCAAGTCATGAGCAGTATATAAGGGCTATGAGTGAATTGGAGCAGGAGGAGAGGGAGTTAAATGGTTAGCGCAATTTTAACAGATAAAAAAAGAAATCTGAGGGATGCATACAGCTCAGCTTTAATTGAACTAGGCCATAAAAACCCTGATGTTGTTGTTTTAGATGCAGATTTGGCTTTGTCAACAAAAACAAAAAGATTTGGAACAGTCTTTCCAGACCGCTTTTTTGACATGGGAATTGCAGAAGCAAACATGATGGGAGTAGCAGCTGGACTGGCAACATGTGGAAAAATTGTTTTTGCTTCCACCTTTGCTGTCTTCGCCACTGGAAGATGCTACGATGCAATCCGCCAATCTATAGCTTATCCAGAGCTAAATGTTAACATTGTCGCCACCCATGCTGGCATATCTGTTGGAGGAGACGGAGCAAGCCACCAAATGCTGGAAGATATTGCTTTAATGCGCGTCCTGCCAAATATGACTGTTATCGCTCCAGCAGATGCAACAGAAATGGAAGATGTTGTTCCAGCTATTGCGGAGCATGAGGGGCCATGCTATGTAAGAATAGGAAGAGAAGATGCCCCAATAATTTTTGAAACACATGGAGCGTTCGAAATAGGAAAAGGATATGTGCTAAGAGATGGGAGCGATGTAGCCATTATAGCAACAGGCACAATGACTGCAGAAGCTTTAAAGGCATATGATTTGTTGAAGGAAGAGGGGATAGATGCAAAAGTAATACATATGCCAACAATAAAGCCATTGGATGAAGAGCTTGTAAGAAAGGCTGCTGAAGAAACGGGAAGAATAATAACCTGTGAGGAGCATTCTATTATAGGTGGCTTAGGAGATGCTGTTGCCATGGCTATAGCAAAAAAACCAGTTCCAATGATAAGGATAGGAGTGAATGATGTTTTTGGAGAATCTGGCAACGCAAGAGAGCTTATGGAGAAATATGGATTAACTGCAGAAAATATTGTGGCAAGAGCAAAAGAATTAATTGAAAAATAATTTGTTGCGAATGAGTGTTACCACTGCAACATCTCTTAAAGAATTTGCAGAGATAAAGAGCATATATCACATTATTTCGAAAGTGCTCTTTCTCTAAAATAACGATAAATTCTCTTTCAGCAAATACATTAATAATTGCTCCCATTCCCATTCATTTTTATCGAAAAATTTGTTAAGTTAAAGAACCTATCTCTATCTGGATTTCTAAGTTGTTTCGATACATTTGCAGATAGGAATGGTGTCTGTTCTATTCTTTTTAATCACTGTTACCGCTTTCTTCCCATGCTTCTAATCCAATTATTCATCTACTTTTTCCCACAATAAAATTTTTTAATGCACAATTAATTTTTTCATGGTGACAAAATGAAAATTACTGTTAAAGATGCTGAGACAGGTAATAAAGTAAATATGGAAGTTGAGGACGATAATACAATTGAGGAAATAATTGAGGAAGTGGCAAATTACTGGAAAAAGAATCCAGGAGCATATGTAATAAGATATGGGAAGAAAATTTTACAAGCTGAACTGACTGTTGAAGAAGCAAATTTGCAGGAAGGAGATGTTATTGAATTAATTCCTGATCCAGAAGGAGGTTAAATGCCTCTTCCAAAGGATTTGCTATTAAAGAGGATAAAAAACGAAATTAAAGAGTGCAAGAGGAAGCTTAAACACCATTTTGTTGTCTCTGATCCAGAATTTAAAAAATTGCCATTAGAAATAACTGTTACACTGGTGAATGTTCCGGGTCCAATATGGAGTGATGGAAGAGTAATCCATAGATTTACCCATAAATTAAAGATAATTATAACTGAGGACTATCCATATCAGACTCCTATAGTGAGGTGGAAGAGCCCGATTTTCCATCCGAACATAATGCCTCCTGAAGATGGTGGCTACGTATGCACAAAACTTTTGGAGGGATGGAGTTTCCGATCAAACCTCTTAGCTTTTATTAAAGGGTTGGAAGTTTTACTTGCTAATCCAAATCCGCAAAATCCTTTTGAAACAGATGCATGCACAAGAGCTGCAGAATATTTTAATAAGCATCCCTACAATCCGCCAGAAATAAAGGAAAAGAAACCCAAAATTTTAAGAGAAAATGGTGAAGATAAGTAACGAAGAAAAGAAGGAGCCAAAGCTTCAGCCCCCTCCCCAGCAAATTTTATATAGGAATGGCGAGGAGAAAGAATTTGAATTGTATATAAAAGAAAATGCATTCCAAAGTTTGTTGGAACATTGCAGGAGGATGGCAGGAGAAAATAAGGAGGCAATGGGATTTTTGGTGGGAGATGTAAAATATTGGAATAAAGAATATGCTGTTGTATATGATGTTGCCACCGCATCTTTAGATGCTTCTCCATATCATGTTAAATTCAGAAAAGATGCTTTTGAAGAATTATTTAATAAATTGGATGAAATAAATTTTGATTATATACTGGTAGGATGGTATCACTCTCATTTAGGCTATTCAAGCTTTATGTCTGAAACCGATATTGAAACTCAAAGGAAGTATTTCAATAAAAGTTTTCATGTTGCTTTAGTTATAGATCCAATTAAGGAAGAGATAAAGGCTTTTAAGCTTAAAAATTCAGAATGCGTTGAAATAGGATATGCAATAGTTAAATAAACTCCTTTATCCTTTTTAAAACAAATTCTTTTCCCAATGATTGTAAGAAATATCCTGCTCTTGGTCCGCGCTCCTTCTTTAAAAATATTTTGTATATGGTTGAAAAAGCCTTTCCTGCTTTCATGTCCATCTCTTTTGCAGTTTCATGGATAGCTGTATGAATTTTTTCAGCATCCCATTCAATTTCTTCAAAATGTTCTTTAAGCCTCCTTAAAAAATTCCTTTCATCTTCTTCCAGCTCAACATCTGGCTTTTCCCTCTGCAATTCAAATTTTATTTCTTCTGGAGCATAATTTTTGAGCCAGTATAGCACTTTTTCATATCTCTCCTTAAGTCTTTCTAAATCAACCTCATTCAAATCATATTTTCTTGCTAGAATTTCAACAACTTCATCAAAATTTCTTCCAATTTGAGCCACCACTGCTAAATGGCGATAGGGAATGTTAAATGGCTTGCTCTTAGGCACTTTATGTGGCTGGGAAAGTTCATAAACCCTTTTCACATCCTTCATTCCAGCCATTTCCTCTTCCAGCCCGAAATATGCCCTCTCATATTTATCATACTCATCAACTAAATCCAACAAGCCAAAACCTGTATCAAATTCAATGTGGCGAGATGGCTCATACTTCATGAACAAAAATCTTAAAGCTTCCGCAGGGAGCATTTTTAGAACTTCATTTGCAGCAACCGCAACACCTGTGGAGCCGTGCATTGCTCCTTTGCCCTTTAAATGAATGAACTCATATACTAATGGCATTGGAGGCTCATAATTGTATATTTTTTTGGAGATTTCTTTTCCAGTATCCCATGAACTGCCTGCTGCAGCATGATCTTTTCCAAAAGCTTCAAAAGTAACTCCAAAAATTTTCCATCTCGCTGGCCAGTCCACACGCCAGGGAAGTTTTCCTACGCCGCCTTTTCTTAAATCTGCCTCTCCCTCAAATTTGCAACTTTTGCATTTATATTTTGCATATGGATATTCATATTCTGTAATTTCCCCTTCCAGTCTATTGCAATTTTCGCATTTAATATTGAATGGCATCCAGCTCGTAGGCAAATCTCTTTTTGCAATCTTTTCTAAAATTTCCCTAATTTCATTTGCTTTATCAAGGGCAATTTTTATTGCTTCATTATACTTTCCTTCCTTATATAGCTCGTGGGCAAGATATACCTTTGGTTTTATTCCCAGCTCTTTTAAACTTTCCAAAAAAGGTTGTAAAAAATGCTCAGCATAGTTTTTATGCTCATTACATGGACATGGTATCTCAGCCAGAGGCATACCAACATACTTTTCATAATGAGATGGCAGGAAAGGATATACTTTTCTAAGGGGATCGAAAGTATCGCCAATGTATATAAGCTCTGCTTTTACTCCCCTGTCCTTCAATGCTCTATAAATTGCTTCTGTGGTCATTACTTCTCTTAAATTTCCTATGTGGATGGGGCCAGATGGTGTTATAGCTGTAGCTAATACATGCTTATCCTTTTTTTCCACCAGTTTTTCCGCTACAACATCTGCCCAGTGCACATTCGAATAGAATTTCCCTAATTTATTTTTTTGTATTAAAAAAGAAAAAATGGGTTTGCCAAATAAATGAGAAAGTTATTATTGGCTTTATTGCATTGTAATGTCAAGTAACATCGGTAACATTTTTTGAAAAATATACATTGGCAGGATA
>CAZBXJ010000048.1:0-6329 GCA_964495775.1 uncultured Thermoplasmatales archaeon
CTCCATCAGGAGGGGTATTTCTTATTTTTTAAATTTTCAAATTCTTGACAACTCCAATTGCATTTACAGCCAATTTTTTTATAATAAACATATATACAAATGTGCAAAGAGAAGAAATAAAGGTGGCAATTCTTCAAATGGAAGGAACTAATTGCGAATATGAATCATATCTTGCATTTAAGGAACTCGGGGCAAATCCAGAATATGTTCATTTAAAGGAACTGGAGAGAAAAAAGAAAAAACTCGATGACTACCACTGCATTTTCTTTCCAGGAGGTTTTTCAGCGGGAGATTATGTGAGGGCTGGCGCAATATTTGCGGCGCGGTTAAAAGCAAATTTGATGAGGGATTTGGTAAAAATTGTTGAAGATGGACATGCAATTGTTGGAGTGTGCAATGGATTTCAGGTTTTAATAGAGCTGGGTTTGCTTCCAGCATTGAATGGGGTTAGCGAGATGCCCGAAGCAGCTCTGGCAACAAATGATTCAAATAGATTTGAATGCAGACAGACTTTCATTAAGCATGAGGGAAATTGCAAGCTGACAGAAGGTATGCCAAAAGGAAAAGTGTGTTTGATTCCTTCCGCTCATATGGAAGGAAAAATTATTTTCAAAAATGATGAATATGCTCAGGAAGTAAATGAAAAACAGGTTGTCTTTAGATATGTAAATATGAATGGAAAGGAAGCTGGCTATCCATGGAATCCAAATGGATCAATATATAATATAGCTGGAATTTGCAATGCAGAAGGAAATGTAATGGGAATGATGCCCCATCCAGAGAGAGCTTTTTATGAATGGCAGAATTTAAATTGGAAGAAGGCTGATGGAAGGGAAATTTTTGAAAGCATTCTAAAATATATTGAGAGAAAATGGTAGCTGAATTAATAGAAAATAAAGTTATTGTTAAAGACCAAAAAGAGGGAAATAGAATCTACAATAAAGGATGTTTTGGCACATTTGATGGCAAGTTAAATTTGCATTTGATTGAAGCCTGCTATTTATTGGAAAAAGAAAGAATTTTAATAGAGGCAAATGGAAGAAGGATTGATTTAAAGGAATTTATGGAATATGCTTTAAATATGCTCCCAGATTTTGAAATAAAATATCTTGTTTATAGAGATTTGAGAGAAAGAGGATATGTGGTGAGGGTTGCAAAGGATTTTTTGCTTTACGAAAGAGGAAAAAGGCCTCCCGCCAAACCAGCTTTTCTTGTAAAAGCTGTATCGGAAAGAAAGAAATTCAAAATAAAGGAAATTGAGGAGTTTATTGAGGAAGCAGATAATAAACTCATTATTGGAATTGTAGATGAAGAAGGAGATTTAACTTACTATCTAGTAAAATTTTTTGAAATGAAAGGAAAAATTAAAGAGAGAGAATATAAAGGAGAGATAGTTTTGCTAAATGACAGATGCATAGTTTTTGATAAATTTTTGGCTAATGAACTTAAAAAAGATTTTATAGGGAGGGATTTCGGCAAATATGTACAACTTTCTTTAATGGAAGCCGGGTATTTGGCAAAAAGAGGGGCAAAAATAAAGAAAAATGATGTTTTTTTGAGCTATGAAGATTTCATGGAACATGCAAAAAGAATACAGCCAGATATTGAAGAAAGGCTAAAAGTTTATGAAGATTTGAGGAAAATGCAACTTCTTCCAAAAACCGGGTTTAAATTTGGAACCCATTTTAGAGTATATGATAAAATGCCGGAGGAAACACATGCTCCATACTTAATTCATGTTGTAAATGAAGATTATGAAGCAACATGGGCAGAGATAAGCAGGGCAATAAGGCTGGCTCATTCCGTCAAAAAGGAGATGATTTTTTGTATTGCCAATAATTTAAAATACATTAGGCTGAGGAGGGTGACGCCATGAATAAAGCATTGTTTATTGTTATATTTTTGCTCCTAAGCTTTTCTTTTTCTGAGGGTAAAGAAAACAAGAGAGTAATAAAAATTGCATTGTATGATTCTGTTTCTCCATCTGTAAATTTAATTGAAGAAGCATGTCATTATGGATGGATTGCAGATAAAAATTATGAAATGGAGGTAGAGAGAATAGGATATAAGGAAGTAATGGAAGGACTCTCTTCTTATGATGTTTTAGTTATAGGAGCAAGTGGAAGACAGTATTTTCATGGATTGAATCCAAAATGGAAAGAGAATGTGAAAAATTTTATTGCTAATGGCGGTGGCTATGTAGGCATATGCGGAGGAGCAAACATTATGTCAAAGGGCTATGAAAAGCCACGCCATCCCTTAGATTTTATTATAACAAAATCTGCATTAGGAATAGTTGATGCGTACATTAATGATGATCAATATGGGGAATGGCAGTATTTATGGAAGGAAGGAGTAGCTGATGAGCCACCAAGGGGAAACATTCCAGTAAAAAATGAGATTGTTGATAACCATCCAATTTTTGCTGGCATGAAGGAAAGATATATAACATATGGAGGTGGTCCTGGCTTATATGGAATGAAAAATGCTAAAGGAATTGCAATATATGCAGAGGAGCCTATGGATGTTGCTCCTTTACATTACTGGATTTGGCTTGGAAAATGGATTCCATATAAAAAGATAATAACAGATATAAAAGGCTATTATTCGTGTGCAGAAGCAAAATATGGAAAGGGAAAAGTGATTATATTTGGAGGACATCCAGAAATTCCGCCTAGCTTTAATGGAAGCATTGTGGAATATTTTGGCTTATCCATATACAGTATTCCCCGCTTTGTATTTGCCTGGAAGGGAGGAGAACAAAAAAATTACAGCTACAACTGGTGGATTTTGAGGAGGAGCATTGCATATGTCTGCAATCTTCCCCTTCCTCCTGCAGAGGAACTTTATGTTGAGCTGAAGATAAATGGAAATGAAATTGAAGCATATGCTGAGAATGCAGAAAAAGTTGAATTTTATATAGATGGAGAGCTATATTTTATAGATAGTGAGCCTCCATTTAAATTTAATATTGATTTGCAGGGAAAGCATGTTATAAAAGCAATAGCTTATTCCTCCAATGCATATGCATGGGATGAAAAAGAGGTGGAAAATGACATATGAGAAAAATTTAATAAATATGATTAATTATCTTTTGCCATCGTGGTTAAAATGTATCTCATCATAGTTGGGGCTGGCGAAATTGGAGAAAAATTAATTGCTCTCGCCTTAAAAAACAAGGATGATGTAGTAGTTATTGAAAAGGATAAGGAGAAATGTGAGGAAATTTCAAAGAAATATGATGCAGTCGTCATAAATGCAGATGCCACCGACAAAGAAACACTGCTTGATGCAGGCGCAGATAACGCAGATGCAATAATTACTACAGCAGATGATGCAACCAACTTGCTTGTAATGTCATTGGCAAAATCAATTGGCATTCCTTCTTTGGTATCGATTGTAAATAATGAGGAAAATAAGCCAATGTTTATAGAAAAGGGAGTGAATATTGTTGGAAATCCAGCAGCAATTACAGCAGAATATCTATACCGGGCTGTTCGCCGTCCAATGGTAAAGGATTTTATGAGTCTCGGGGAAAGAGCAGAGATTTTCAAAATAAGCATTCCTCCAAATGCGAAAGTAGCTGGAAAGGCTGTTGGAGAAGTTAAATTGCCAAGAGGAGTAAGCATCATTGTTATTGAAAGGGATTCGGAGGTTATTATTCCAGCAGAAGACACCCGTTTTCAACCGGGTGATTTAGTAACTTTATTGGCGAGGAAGGATAAAATTGATAAAACAATGGAAGTATTCTTTGAAAAATGAAAAATTTAAAAATAGTTTTAAGAGATACTGGTGCTGTCCTTATTGCAGTCGGCATAATAATAAATTTAATCAATTTTGTTTGTCTCATATATAGAGAATTTGATTCAATAAAATGGTATGTATCCACTTCCTTCATTTTTTTAGGCATAGGCGCCTTATTTAGATTTGCTGGAAGATGTGACCATGAAACAAAAATAAGGCACGCAATGATAACCGCCGCCTTGTCATGGCTTATTATATCTCTCATTTCATCAGTTCCATTTTATTTCATAGCAAAAATAGATTTTCTTTCATCATTTTTTGAAGCAGTTTCTGGCTGGACAGGAACTGGTTTAACAATGTTCAGTCATCCAAGCCAATTGCCACATTCCATTCAATTTTGGAGGAGTTTTATTCAGTGGGTTGGCGGAGTTGGAGTAATTGTTTTGACTCTCGTTATCTTGGCTCGCCCTGGAACAGGTTCATTTACATTATACAGAAGTGAGGCAAGAGAGGAAAAAATCCATCCTAGCATTATATCAACTGTAAAAACAATATGGTGGATTTATTTGCTTTATACAGTAATTGGCATAATAGCATTGCTTATTGCAGGAATGCCAGCTTGGGAAGCAGTAAACCATTGCATGACAGCCATCGCCACTGGAGGATTTTCTGTAAAGGATGAGAGTATGGCATCGTATCCAACATACATTCAAATTCTTTTAGTGCCACTAATGGTTGCTGGGGCAATTGCCTTCTCCACTCACTATGAGCTTTTAAAGGGAAGGATAAAAAATTTCTTTAAGGATATACAAACTCAAGCCTTACTCTTCCTTCTCTTTACAGGAGCTGTAGCCTTAACTTACATAAATATAAATGATGGCTCATATTTTTCTTTTGCAACTTCTTTCAAATACTCTGCTTTCCAATACATCTCAGCCCTGACATGCACAGGTTTTTCAACAGTAAATATAGCAGTTTGGGGAGAGGAAGCAAAACTCCTCTTATCTCTGGCGATGATTGCAGGAGGAGCGGCAGGTTCAACAGCCGGAGGCATAAAATTATTCAGGCTTATTCTGCTAACAAAAGGCGTGGGATGGAAAGTTAGAAGGATTTTTTTGCCAGTGAGAGGAACTTTTGCCTATAGGCTGGGAGGAAAAGCACTGGATAAGGAGGAAGCAATAGAAGAAATTAGTGAGGCTGCAATTGTATCCTTTTTATGGGTAATTTTGCTTGTTATTGGCATTTTCATTGTAATGCATTCTACCGGTGCAGATTTAAGCAATGCTATCTTTGAAGTTTGTTCTGCCCAAGGCAACGTTGGACTTAGTTCAGGGATTACCGCAATAAATATGGATCCTGTAGCAAAATTTATGTTGATATTGAATATGTGGGTTGGCAGGCTTGAAATTATTCCTATTCTCATTTTGTTGAGAGCCATCGTAAAGGGAGGAAAAATAGTTTAATTTTTTCCTAATTCTTTTATAATCTTTTTCCTTCTTTTTTTATGTTAAAGTTCATCATGCTCTTCATCATCTCCTTTTTCCCTCCAGCAATATATGCAATATGGATAAGGAATACTGAAAAGTATGAAAGGGAGCCTTGGCATGCCATATTTATTGCCTTTTTATGGGGAGCAAGCATAGCTATAATTGCCTCATTGATTTTAGAAATTCTACTTAGCATACCGGTATATTCATCATTTGAAGATTACAGCATTGCCTCTTTCATTATAGCAGTAATTATCGCTCCTTTTGCAGAAGAGCTCACCAAGCCTTTAGCCCTATCATTAAAAGGAGTAAAAAATGAGATAAATGAAGTTGAAGATGGTTTAGTTTATGGAGCTGTAGCTGGCTTGGGATTTTCTGCAACTGAAAATTTATTTTATGCGATGGGCTTTTTGCATTATGGCTTATTTTTATTTTTCATTTTAGTTGCCATCAGAACAGTTGGCGGTTGTCTTTTGCATGCTTCTGCAACTGCCTTAACTGGATATGGCTATAGTAAGTATTTGATGGGCATTGAAAGATTTTCAGCTATTCTTCATTATTTCATTTTAGCAATGGCTATTCATTCCTTCTATAATTTTGTTTTATCTTTTGAATTGCTTGGCGGATTAGTAGGCATTTTTATTGCTATAATTTTCGCAATTTCGTGCATAAGATTCGTTAGGCAAAAAATTATTGAGCTGGATAGAATGCAGGAAATTACCTAATTTGTGGACAGCATTATTGCCAAACATTTATGAATTTTTATTTATTTAATTCTATGAAATTGATTGCATTGTTTTTATCATTGCTCATTTGTCTAAGTTTTCCAGTTAAACATCTCGATGATAACTGGCTAATGCATGCCAGAATTTCCACTCCCTACGGCTATGACTTGCCATGGGAAGAAGGTTTGGCAAGAGCTGTTAGCAATGGAGTCAATGTTATTTTAGATTGGGCTGATTTTAGCGATACTTATCAAGGAAGAATATTACATTTCAATGAAAGTTTAAATGAATTTAGGCAACGCGTGGAGTATGTTCATATCCATTATCCGGAAATAAAATACATGGTTTATATTGGTCCATTGGAAATGCAAAC
>CAZBXJ010000049.1:0-6307 GCA_964495775.1 uncultured Thermoplasmatales archaeon
AGAACAGAAAATTTTTCCTCCACCTGAGGAATTCAGGAAGAAGGCTTGGATAAAAGATGAGAAAGTTTATGAAGAGGGAGAGGATTATATAAAATTCTGGGAGAAAAGAGCAGAAGAAATGATTGATTGGTTCAAAAAATGGGATAAAGTTTTGGAGATAGATAAGGAGAATTTTGTTTATAGATGGTTTGTAAATGGCAAGCTTAATGCCAGCTATAATTGTTTAGATAGATGGATTGAAAAAGGCAAAGGAGATAAAATTGCTTACATATGGGAAGGAGAAAATGGAGAAGTAAGAAAGCTAACTTATAAGCAGTTGTATGAAGAAGTTTGCAAATTTGCTAATGCTTTAAAAAGTATAGGGGTAAAAAAGGGTGACATTGTTTCCATTTATCTGCCAATGATTCCAGAGTTGCCAATAGCGATGCTGGCTTGCGCCAGAATAGGGGCTCCTCATTCTGTCATATTTGCTGGATTTAGTGCCGAAGCTTTTAAGGATAGGGTTGAAGATGCTGGGGCAAAATATGTTATAACATGCGATGGCTATTACAGGAGAGGAAAGGTTTTGAATCATAAGGCAAAAACAGATGAGGGACTTGAGAAGCTTGATGTCGAAAAGGTTATAGTTGTAAAGAGAGCAGGAAATGAAATTGATATGAAGGAAGGCAGGGATGTATGGTGGCATGATTTGGTAAAAGACCAGCCAGCAGAATGTGAGCCAGAAGTAATGGATGCTGAAGACTTGCTTTTCTTAATGTATACTTCTGGAACAACAGGAAAGCCGAAAGGAGTTATGCATACTACTGGCGGATATATGGTAGGAGTAGCTACAACAATGAAATGGGTCTTTGACATTAAAGATGATGATGTTTACTGGTGCACAGCCGACATAGGCTGGATTACAGGACATAGCTACATTGTTTATGGTCCATTAGCCAATGCAGCAACAAGCGTAATATATGAGGGTGCTCCTGATTATCCTCAGCCAGATAGATGGTGGGAAATTGTTGAAAAGTATAGGGTAACAATACTCTACACCGCTCCAACTGCAATAAGAATGATGATGAAATGGGGAGAAAAATGGCCTAATATGCATGATTTAAGTAGCTTGCGCCTTCTCGGCTCGGTAGGAGAGCCAATAAATCCTGAGGCATGGCTTTGGTATTATAAAGTTATTGGAAAAGAGCGTTGCCCCATCGTGGATACATGGTGGATGACCGAAACGGGAATGCATATAATAACACCTTTGCCAGGCGTAACAAAGCTTAAGCCCGGCTCAGCAACATTTCCATTCCCCGGCTTGAAAGCAGAAGTAAGAGATGAAAAAGGTGTTTGCCCACCCGGCCAAAAAGGAGAGCTTGTGATAACAAGACCATGGCCTTCTATGCTTCGTGGCTTATACAAAGCTCATGAGAAATATGTTGAAGAATATTGGAGCAAATATGGCTTTGGAAAATTCTATACTGGAGATGGAGCAATGGTTGATGAAGATGGCTATTTCTGGCTACTTGGTAGAATAGGAGATGTTATAAATGTTGCTGGTCATCGTTTAGGAACAGCCGAAGTGGAGAGTGCTTTAGTAAGCCATCCCGCTGTTGCAGAATCAGCAGTAGTTGGTGTGCCACACGAAATTAAGGGACAAGTGCCATTTGCATATGTTGTTTTAAAAGAAGGATATGAACCAAGTGAAGAGTTAAAGAAGGAGCTTATACAGCATGTTTCAAAAGTAATTGGTCCAACAGCCAGGCCAGAGGACATTCTATTTGTGAGTGATTTGCCAAAGACGAGAAGTGGAAAGATAATGAGAAGATTGCTAAGAAGTTTGGCAGAAAGTGGAGAAATAGTTGGAGATGTAACAACACTCAGAAATCCCGAAGTTGTTAATGAAATTAAGGAAGCGATAGAAAAGCGAAAAATATAGAAATAAGTAAGGCATATAGTATGGCAAAATGATAGATAATATTACTGCAACAATACTCATCATCCTCTCGTTTTTATTAGTTTGGATAGGAATAATGATTTTTACAACAAAGCCAGAGGAGGAAGAGGAAGAAAATTTGCAGGAAGAGCAGCCTCAAGTTCAAAATCAGAATAATGAGGAGATAGAGAAATATAAGCAGAGGGTGACAGAATTGGAAGAAAAAATAAAGAAATTGGAAGAAAAGCCTACAAATGATAAGCTTTTGGAATGGCTAACTGATTTAAGGAGGGAGAATGATTTCCTCAAAATGAAATTATCTCATTTAGAAGGAGGAAAATTGTTGTATGAGGGAGAGGCATTAAGGTATGAAAATGAAAGGTTGAGGAAAGAAATTGAAGAATACAAGGGAAAAGTTGAGCAACTTGAAAATGAAATTAAGGAATTGAAGAATAGTATTAATTACTATAGAGAGATTGTAAGCAGGCTTCAAGGAAGTTATACTGTTTTAAATAAGTATAACTATAGGATCTGTATAAGAAATCCTGAAACAGGAGAATATGAATATCAGTTAATAAAGCTTCCACCAGATTTTGACCCATTTAATCCAACATACATTACAAGAGATGGCATTGAAGTTTATGAAGAATATGGAATAAGAATCCCAACAAAACTTGGAGATATAATAAGAGAGGAATTCAAGAAAGATTTTTATTTAAAAGATTTTGAATTGGATAGATGAATTGGACAGAAAAGTATAGGCCTAAAAGCTTAAAAGATGTTATTGGTAATAAGAAAGCTAAAGAAGAGCTTTTAAAATGGGCTAGGGAATGGCAAAGAGGAAACCCTTCTAAAAAGGCTGTCATATTGTATGGGAAGCCAGGCGTGGGAAAAACAACCTCTGCTTATGCTTTAGCCAATGATTTCAAATGGGAAGTTATTGAAATGAATGCAAGTGATGAAAGGAATAGAGAAGCTATAATGAGGGTTGCTTTAACTGGAGCAATAAATGAAACATTGGGCATAGATGGAGTATATAGAAGTTCAAAGGAAGGAGCGAGAAGACTCATTATTTTAGATGAAGCAGACAATTTATATGAAAAAGCTGGTGATTTTGGAGGGAAAAGAGCTATAATTGAAACAATAAAGAAGACAAAGCAACCAATAGCCCTTATTGCAAATGATTATTATGAGCTTATTAAGGGGGCTGGACAGGAACTCAAAAATTTGTGTAAAGCCATAGAATTTAAGAAAGTAAGTAAAACTGAAATAGTTGCTTTGTTGAAAAAGATCTGTCAGCTTGAAGGAATAGAGGCAGATATAGCATTGTTGGATGCGATAGCAACAAGATGTGATGGTGATGTAAGAAGCGCTATCAATGATTTGCAATCTCTGGCATATCAGAAAAAATTAACAAAGGATATGATTTCATATCTCGGATATAGGGATAGGGAAAGAGAAATTTTTACTGCTTTAAGGAAGATTTTGAAAGCAAAAGATATGAAAACTGCTATAAGGGAAGCATGGCGTTTAGATGAAAGCCCAGACAACTTAATTTTATGGATAGATGAAAATATTCCTGCTGAATATAAAAGAGCAGATGATTTGGCAAAAGCTTACGAATTTTTATCAAAAGCAGATGTATTTTTAGGCAGAACATGGCGTCGCCAATATTATGGTTTGTGGAGCTATGCAACAGAATTAATGACTGGTGGGGTGGCAGTAGCTAAAAAAGGAGAGTATAGAGGATTTACTGCTTATCATTTTCCGAAATGGCTGAGAAGCATGGCTTATAGCAGGCAATATAGGCAAGTGCGCTTGGGTTTAGCTAAGAAAATTGGTAAATCTATGCACTGCTCATCAAAGAAAGCAATAGAATTTATTCCTATTTTACAAAAAATTTGTGAAAATGACGATGATTTTGCTGCAAGAATTGCAATAAAGCTTGAATTGAGCTTGGAGGAACTTGCTTTTTTGGTGGGAGATAAAGCAAATGAAATTTATAAGGAGGCGGAAGCCCTAAAAAAGAAAAAGAGCCAATCATTACTTTTCAACTTTAAATGAATAAAAATATGCCATTACTGCATGAAGAGAATTAACCATAACATATTCTATTCATTTTGATTATACTCATCGCGTCAGATTCACTAAATAAATGAAAAAGTTGGTTACATTGGCATATTGAAGCAAAATATGAATAACAATTTGTTTTTCAGAGTTAGCAAAAGGTTTTTATTCCTCACCATCTCATTTTATATATGGAAAAAAAGCTGAGTAAGGAGGAGGCAAAGAAGAGAATTGAATGGCTTCGCAAGGAAATTTGGCGACATAACTATCTTTATTATGTTTTAAATAAACCCGAAATTTCTGATGAAGAATATGATAAATTAATGGATGAATTGCGCCGTTTGGAAGAACAATTTCCTGAGTTTATAACTCCTGATTCTCCTACTCAGAGGGTTGGTGCTCCTCCTGCAAAGGAATTCAAGACGGTAAAACATGTTAAGCCAATGCTTAGCTTGGATGCTGCAAGAGAGGAGGAGGAAATAAGGGCTTTTGATAGGAGGGTTAGGAAAGAATTGGGTGTGGAAAATGTTGAATATGTAGCAGAGCCAAAATTGGATGGACTTAGTGTGGAATTAATTTATGAAAATGGAAGATATAAGAGAGGTTCAACAAGAGGAGATGGAATAAACGGAGAAGATGTAACTGAGAATATTAGAACAATAAGAGCGGTTCCTCTTGTGCTTAGAGATGAGGAGCTTCCTATTCCAAAAATGCTTGCTGTGAGAGGGGAAGTTATAATGCATATAGATGATTTTGAAAAACTCAATAAAGAACTTATTCAAAGAGGTGAGGAACCTTTGGCTAATCCAAGAAATGCGGCGGCTGGCTCATTGAGAAGGCTTGACCCAAAAGAAACTGCTGAACGTCCTCTGGACATTTTCTTCTATGAAATAATGCATTATGAGGGAGATGGAATAAAAATAGAGAGTCAGTGGGAAGCCTTGCAATGCTTAAAAAAATGGGGGTTGAAAATTAATCCTCATGTTCAGCTTTGCAAAAATATTGAGGAAGCTATAGAATACCATCACAAAATGATGGAAATGAGGGAAAGCTTGGAGTATGAAATAGATGGTGTTGTAATAAAAGTAAATAGATTTGAATATCAAGAAAAGCTGGGAATAAAAACAAGGAGTCCGAGATGGGCTATTGCATATAAATTTCCTCCTCGTAAGGAAGAAACGCAAATTGTTGATATTGTTGTCCAAGTTGGTAGAACGGGAATATTGACTCCTGTTGCCTTGCTTAAGCCAGTTGATGTAAAAGGTGTAACTGTTTCCAGAGCTACATTGCACAATGAGGACTATATTAGGGAGAAGGATATAAGAATAGGAGATTGGGTGAGGGTTGCAAGGGCTGGAGATGTTATACCGGAAGTAGTGGAAGTGATAAAGGAAAAGAGAACAGGGAAAGAAAAAATATTCAAGATGCCTGATAAATGCCCTGTTTGTGGAAGCAGGGTTGTAAAGGAGGGAGCATATTATAGATGTACTGGCGGGCTTTCATGTCCTGCCCAGCTCAAAAGGAGCATAGCTCATTTTGCTTCAAAGAATGCAATGGATATTGAGGGGTTAGGCGGTAAAACGGTTGATTTGCTGGTGGAAAAGGGCTTAATAAAGAGAATTAGCGATATTTACAGGCTGACAAAAAGAGATTTGTTGCGCCTTCCAAGATTTGGAGAGAAAGCTGCAAAAAATCTCGTGGAGGCAATAGAAAAAAGTAAGGATAGGGGGTTAGCCAGGCTAATTTTTGCTTTAGGAATACCAAATGTTGGAGAGCATACTGCAAGAATACTGGCAGAGAAATTTAAAACAATTGATAGGCTTATGCAGGCTACAGAAGCGGAACTTTTGGCAATAAATGAGATTGGACCAGAAACAGCAAGCAGTATCGTGAACTTCTTCAGGGAAGAAAGAAATAGGAAAGAAATTGAGGAATTAAAGAAACTAGGAGTTAAGACAGAATATGAGGAAGAGAAAGGAAAGCTCAAAGGCAAAGTATTTGTTTTTACTGGAACATTAAAGAGCTTTTCAAGGGAAGAGGCTAAGGAATTAGTTGAAAGAGAGGGAGGAATTGTTGTAAATAGCGTGAGTAAAAATGTAGATTATGTTGTTGTGGGAGAAAATCCAGGGAGTAAATATGAAAAAGCAAAAGAGCTTGGTTTAAAAATAATTGGAGAGGATGAATTTAAGAAACTGCTTGGAATAGAAGAAAAGGAAGAGAAAAAAGGAAAAATAATGACGTTAGATGAATTCTTTAAAACATAATAAGATATGATGGCTGAGAAATCATCGTAAAGTTTTTAAACTTTCCCTACTTTTATAC
>CAZBXJ010000050.1:0-6247 GCA_964495775.1 uncultured Thermoplasmatales archaeon
CGACGCCTCCATCGCAACATACTTCTAAAACTTTTTCATCTGTAGAGCGTGCAGAATATACATCAATGATTTTTCCCAACCCCTTTCCATATTTTTTCTCCAATTCTTCTTTAAGCTCATCTGTTACAGGGCAGAGCATATAACATATTCCACATTTTAGGCATCTTTCCTTGTCCACATAATCTGGCAATCCATCCTTAAAATCTATTGCATGCAATTTATTCTCCCTGCAAAAAGATACGCACCCTCCACAGAGGCAGCATAAGCCAGCATCTATAACTTCATTCTTTAAATCTTCAAATGTGGGTATATTTGAACCCATGTGGGATATATGGCATATACTTATATAATTTTGACTGTGTTTATGTTAATTTAGCAATTTAATATTCTATGCACCATGTAGCTACCAATTATGATTAAAAATAAGCCAATTAGAAGCTTTACATATAGATAGCTTTTTTTATGTGCTTCCGCCATTGCCTTTGAAGAGTAGCCGAAATAGAAAAAGGCAAGAATGAAAAGTAAAGGTAAAATGAACATTATGTTATATATGATTAGATAAATCAATGCTAATGTTTTTGATGCTGTTGAACTCTTTATTACTGCCATTATTGGTAGCAGAATTTGACCGGTGCAGGCAAATTCTATGGCGGAAATTAGGAAACCAGCTACAAAAGAAAATAATGCAAGAAAAGCAATTTTTTTATCTTCAGTAATCCTTTTTATTATTCTTCCTCTCCTTTTTTTCAAAAAAGCTGGAAGCTGTAAAACAACCTTTTTTCCTTTTTTAACTGCAAAAAAATCGTAAAGGCTGAAGAAGCCGAGTATGATGGCGGAGAAACCGATTATTCCATATAGATATGATGAAATGATTTCGATTCCTTCAATGGCATTTAAAAATTCAAGGAAGCCCAAGCCAATTAAAAAGTAGCATATATAAATGGCTATTGTAAATGAAATTCCTATTGGTAAAATTGCCTCCCTTTTTTTCACTCTCTCCAAATAAACAACAAAGAAAATTAGAGTTGCAAAGGCACATGGATTTACCCCATCCAAAAGACCTCCAACTGCAACAGCTATGAGAGTATATTTCTTCAAAAATTCTTCCGGATTTCCTTTGCCTGGAGTTGGGCAATCCAAGCCGGTATGAAGCCATTTTTTGATTTCTCTTTCTATCTCTTCTTTCTGAGCCATTGAATAAAAGTATCTGTCGCCAACGAAAAGATTGGTTGAACGAGATTTTGTTATGTTATATTTTTCATAGTAGTCTAAAAGCAAGTTGTAATTTTCCTCCAGATTTATGTTATATACTTTTACATTCAATGGATACTTTGTTGCAAGTATATCAAGCATTCTTTTAAACTCTCTGCATGAAGAACATTTTGGATTGTAAAATAGAAGCATACAAATCTCCTTTTCTTCATAAGCTGATGGAAAAGCTAATCCAATTTTCTCATATTTCTTTGCTTCATTTATCAAAAAGCTTATGTTTTCTTTGCTTAACAAATAGCTTCTCTCCCCTATGAATACAACAGGCGTCTCTTCTACACCCAATTTCTTCGCTATACTCTCATTTTCTTTATATTTTATATCAATAACATCTACTCTAACAAATTTAATGTTGTTTTCGAACTCATTAACAGCCCAATCTACATTTTCATCTTCTGAATTATAAATAATAAGGATGCAAATCGGCTTTGGATAATTTAACTTGCCATTTTTTATTGGTGATTCAATACTGTAATTTTTCAATTCTTCCAGATCATTAAGCAGCTTTTGCTTTTCCTCTTCAAGATTACTTTCATTGAAAAAATACCATTCATTTGCCATAAAAATGATTGGCACTATCCTTATTGCATCATATGCTTCAGATAAATTGTAAAGCAAGCTATCATTTTCATTCGTTTTTTCTGGTAGCATTCCAACTCTATACTTTTCAACATTAACATAGGATAGATTTTCTAAATAGCTTATAAAAGGATCAATTTCCTGGCAAATCAAGCAATCTTCGCTATAAAAATAAGCCATTGTAACATCTGCTTTTGAATAACTAGCAATGAAGATTAAGAGTAGGAAAGCAAATATGAATTTCTTCATATTATCTGCGACGATATATCCTCTGGCTCCTTCTCACAATAATAGCATTTTATTTTTAATGGATTCCTGCTTTTTACAATAAATTTTGGTTGAACTGGCTCTTTTGTATTGGAAATGCAATTTGGATTTGCGCATTTAACAATGCCAACTATTTCATCAGGCACCATTACTTTCCTTTTCTCAACAACTTCATAATTCCTAATAATATTGATGGTGGCATTGGGAGCAATTAAAGCTATTTTATCTACTTCTTTTGGATCAAGCTCCCTATTTTCAATTTTAACAATGTCCTTTTTCCCTCTCTTGCCCACAACATTCATTGCTATACTTATTATTGAATCTGGTTGCTTTTCAAGCAAGCCCAAAATTTTCAAAACCTTCAATGCATTTCCTGGAGTAATATGGTCTATTACTGTTCCATCTTTAATTGGCTGCACTTTCAACTCCTTCATTCAACCACCCCCAATACCAAGGCAAGCAAAGCCATTCTTACCGGAACACCATTAAATGTCTGGCGGAAATAGGCGGCATGCTTTGTTTTATCTACTTCTGGAGAAATTTCATCTACTCTGGGCAATGGATGCATAACTATCATGTCTTCTTTTGCTTTTTCAAGTGTTTTTAAATCAATTCTATAGCTTCCAGCTACCTTTTTATATTCTTCTGGATCTGGAAATCTTTCCTTCTGTATTCTTGTAACGTATAAAACATCTATGTCTTCTAAACCATCAAGCTCATTTTTTATTGTAATTTTTGCTCCCATCTCCCTGCATTCTTCAACAACCTCCTTTGGCATTTGAAGCTCTGGAGGAGATATGAATACCATCTCCACTTTAAATAAAGCCAGTGCATAAGCTAATGAATGAACCGTCCTTCCATACTTTAAATCTCCAAGCAAAGCAATTTTATTTCCTTCAATTTGCCCTTTCTCCCGCCTTATTGTAAATAAATCAAGCAAGCATTGTGTAGGATGATGTCCAGCACCATCTCCTCCATTTATTATTGGAACTCTTGCAAACTCTGCTGCCATTCTTGCAGAGCCCTCCTTGGGATGGCGCATTACAATTACATCGCAATAGCTTTCTGCAGTTCTTATTGTGTCTGCAAGCGTTTCCCCCTTTTGAATGCTTGTTGTAGTGGGCATTGCAAATCCTATGACATCTCCTCCTAACCTTTTCATTGCTGCTTCAAAAGATAATCTTGTTCTTGTAGATGGCTCAAAAAACAATGAGCCCATTATGTAGCCATTAAGCAAATTGCTTTTTTTCTTTCCCTCTGCTATAGGAAACATATCTTCGGCGACATCCAAAATATGCAAAATTTCCTTCTTAGAAAAATCCTTTATACTTATTATGTCCCTGCCTTTGAACATTAAAAATAATAAAGTTTTACTAATTAAAATTTCTCTTTGAAAGAGTTATAATGAATGAAATGGTTATTATTGCAATTTTGCATGAAAGAGAATTGCGATAACAACTTCCAATTCATTATTTTAAAATTTCTCTTCAAAAATGATTTTATATCATATTTTTATATTCATCTCATGAGAAGATATTCTATAAAGAGAGGGCATAAGCCCGATTTAAATGCATTGATAAAGAGATATTTTGGTGTTGAAGGAAATGTTGAAGAAGGTGTAGAATTTGAAGCGGAAGGAATAGGAAAGGTTTATATGAAAAAGGAAGGGAATTATCTTATTGTTGATATTGTTCCTCCTGAAAAAGTAAATGGAAGTTATGAAGTTTTGAAAAAATGGAATGATTTTTTATATGAAGCAACAGGAAGAACAGCGAAGGAAAGGAAAAAATTGCTTGAAAAGGAAGTAAGAGGAGAATGAGCTGGCAAACTTTAGCTTGCATCGCTGTAATTATACTGTGGGGCTTATGGGCTTTCCTATTTAAACTTGGCTCAGATGAAATTGGACTAAAAAATGCCTTATTTTATGCATATCTTGTTGGCATTTTCATAAGCTTAGGGATAATTTTTTACACATTTCCCAAAAAATTGGAATTTAGCAAAGGAATAATTTTCATTATATTTGCTACTTTACTTGGATTTGCCGGCACAATTCTATGGTATTTTGCATTGGAAAAATATAAGGCAAGCATAGTCACATCCTTTACAGCTTTATATCCTGTTATAACTGTTTTGCTTAGCATTTTAATTTTAAAGGAAAAAATTTCATTGCAAAATGCAATTGGCATTTTACTGGCTTTAATTGCTGGTATTTTGCTATCCATGTAAATGCTCATATAATATTTTCAAGCCGAGAAAAATTAAAATTATTCCTCCTATTATTTCCGCTTTGCTAAACTTTATTTTTCCAGCTATCAGAAAACCAATAAAGCATATTATAAAGGTTATTACTCCTATAATTAAAGCTGGAAGGAAAATCGAGATATTCAAAATAGATAGGGTTATTCCTATTGCAAATGCATCTATACTTGTTGCAATAGATAGTATAAAAATGGATTGTATATTCATTTCAAATTTCTCCGCCTCAAAAATCATTTTTAATCCTATGGCGGAAAGAATAAAGAAAGCAATCCAATGGTCAAATGAGGAAATAATTTCTTTAATTTCTATGCCAATAAGCCAGCCAAGAATGGGCATAAAAGCCTGGAAAGTTCCAAATGATAAAGGCAATTTTATTGCATATTCCTTATTTACCATGCCTATAGCCAATGAAACGGCAAATGCATCCATTGATAATGCAATGGCGATAAGCACAATTGAAATTAAATCCACAAAAAGCAAAAGCAACTAAATAAATACTTTTTTCATTTCATTATATGCAATACAAAATTGAAGAAGTAAAAGCGAGGCAAGTTTTAGATTCGAGAGGGAAACCAACTGTAGAGGCAGAGGTAAAAACAAAAAATGCAATAGGCATGGCTATAGCTCCTTCTGGTGCATCTAAAGGAAAAGAAGAGGCTTTTGAGTTAAGAGATGGTGGCAAAGAATTTCATGGAATGGCAGTTAGAAAAGCAATAAAGAATATTGAAAAAATAATTGCTCCAGCCATTATTGGAATGGATGTGAGGGAGCAAGAGAAGATAGATAGGAAAATGATAGAGATAGATGCAACAAAAAATAAAAGTTTGCTTGGCGCCAACGCTTGCATAGCTGTTTCAATAGCTCTTTGCAGATGCGCATCTATGGCTTTAGAAAAAGAGCCATATGAATATCTTGGAAAATCAAATCTGCTTCCAATTCCATTTATGAATGTGATAAATGGAGGAGTGCATGCTGGAAATGATTTGGCGATACAGGAACATATGATAGCCCCAATAAAAGCAAATTCATTTGCAGAAGCGCTGAGAAAAGCCTGTGAAACGTATTATACATTAAAGGAGCTTATAAAGAAAAAATTTGGAAAAAATGCAATAAATGTTGGAGATGAAGGAGGATTTGCTCCTCCATTAAGCAAAACAGAGGATGCTTTAGAAATAATAATGGAAGCAATAGAAGAAAATGGATATGAAAAGGAAGTATATCTGGCTTTAGATTGCGCAGCCTCCTCATTTTATAAAAATGGCTATTATAATTTACATAAAAAAATGGACTCTGGAGAGCTTATGGATTATTATACTGAATTGGCTAAAACTTATCCAATTGTTTCAATAGAAGATGCTTTTCATGAAGAAGATTGGGAAAATTTTGCAGAACTGACTAAAAAATTTGGAAACAATATCCAGATTGTTGGTGATGACTTGTTTGTAACAAATCCAAAGAGGCTTAGAAAAGGAATAAAAAACAATGCCTGCAATGCCTTATTGCTTAAACCAAACCAGATTGGAACTTTAACAGAAGCTGTAGAAGTTGCAAATCTTTGTTTTAAAAATGGATATGCAGTTATGGTTTCCCATCGCTCCGGCGATACATGCGATGATTTTATAGCTGATTTATGCGTTGCTTTGCAAACGGGGCAAATTAAGGCTGGCGCTCCATGTAGGGGAGAGAGAACTGCAAAATACAATAGGCTTCTGAGAATTGAAGAAAAATTGGAAAAGCCATTGTATGCAGGCAAACAATGGAATAAATGGGGAATTAGCTGAAGCTATCCATTCTAAATTCTTGGTAATCAAACCATACTCCAGATTTCTGCAAATAATTTAATTCTGCTTCCAGCAATTCTTTATGCATCTCT
>CAZBXJ010000051.1:0-6214 GCA_964495775.1 uncultured Thermoplasmatales archaeon
CCAAGCTCACCATAAACAGCTACAACTAAATCCCCAAGAAATAAATTTAACATATTAATCCATTCTCCAAAGATTTGCTTTAAAATTTTACCAGTTAATCCATGCCTTGCAATAAGCAAATCTATTCCATCCAGCCCACATTTACTTGGCTTAAATGATTGGGCATAAAATTTATCTCCATATATTTTAACAAAATCATCTGCCTTTTCCTGCTTTTGATCAACTTCTCCAGTTATTGAAGCAGTTTCAGAAGTTTCTATATTTTTGTCATCAAAATTAGAAGAATCGCATCTTTTCCATTTTTCATTCATTCCTACATTTGGAATTAAAAGAATTACAAGGATAGCAAAGCATAGCCACTTTGCCATGATAAAAAATGGCAAGGAAAAGAAAAAATTTACGATTTATTTATTATCCAACTTTATTATTCCTTTTTCTGTTATTATTCCTGTTATGTATTTTGCAGGAGTAACATCAAAAGCTGGATTTCTTGCTTTCTTTGGTTTCCAGGGATATAGATTCATCACTTCCTCTTCGCTCCTCTCCTCAATCTCTATTTCATCTCCATTTTTAATGCTCTCATCAAATGTGCTTAGAGGAGCTGCAACATAAAATGGAATTTCATTTTCTTTTGCCAAAACAGCTTTTTCATATGTTCCAATTTTATTTGCTACATCATAATTTTTTGCTATTCTATCCGCCCCAACAATCACCAAATCTATTTCTCCTCTTTTCATAAAATATCCTGCTGCATTATCTGCTATTATTGCATAATCTATTCCTTCCTGTTCAAGTTCCCATGCAGTGAGCAACCCTTGAAGGCGGGGGCGGGTTTCATCAACCCATACAAAAATATTCTTATCTTTTGCCATTCTTATTGGAGCCAAAGCTGTTCCATAATCTACTGTTGCCAAAGCTCCTGCATTGCAATGAGTAAGGATGCGAGCATTCTCTGGTATAATTTTTCTTCCATTTTCTCCAATTTTCCTGCATTTTTCAATAATTGAATCAACATAAGCATCTGCAGATTTAATTGCATCCTCCCCTTCTTCAATTTTCTTAAGCATGTAATCTATGGCATAAAATAAATCATGGGCTGTTGGTCTCGTATTACGCAATATTTCAGCAGCTTTTCTGGCATCTTTTGTCATAGCCATTCCATAAGCAGCGGCGCAACCTATAGCCGGAGCTCCTCTAACAACCATTTCCTTTATAGCATAAGCTACTTCTTCAACACTCTTTGCCTCAAAAATTTCTAATTTGGCTGGCAATTTTCTTTGATCAATAAGCTTTAAGCAACCATCTTCAAACCATAAACTCCTCATTTCTTTTCCATTTACAAGCATTTTAATTCCTCCAGAGCTTTTTTCAAATCGAAACCAACAGCTACGCTACCATGCTCTTTTAAATTTATTAAATTTGCATTTTTTAATGCTTTCAATGCTTCCATGGCAAGCTCGATGCTACCAGGAGGAGCATATTTTTCTGTTGTTGGAGCAAAATCAAATATTTTATGGGTATGAATTATGGCATTTATTTCTGGCTTTTTATAAATAAGCCAGTGCATTGGCGTTTCTATAGATGGTTTTTTCAGCCCGATAACCAAAGCAATATCTGTTATTGGATTGTAATCTATTACCTCAACAAAATCATCATCTCCTAAATTTCCTAAATCCGAACCACTTGCTGTAATTATCATTCTCTTTCCATATCTAACACTTATATTTCCAAAATTTCCTTCAACAAGTCCTTTCTCCTTAACTATCTTGCCCACTTCCTTTATTTCTTCCACCAAAGGATTTTTAACTTCTTCCTTTGAAACAAAAATTACTCTCATGGTAATGGAATGATGCAAAGGAAAATAAAATCTTCATCTCCCTTATTTTTAAACTGGTGCAATTCATTTGGCTTCACATACGCAAACTTTCCTGGCTCCAATGGATGTTCTCTTCCATTCTCATCTACTAAAGCACCTTTTCCAGAAAGAACAAAAACTTCATGTTCCCAATCATGCCTATGCAATGGAGTATGTCCTCCTTTTTTAATTACAAATCTCCTCATTGCAAAATTATCTCCAATTTTCTCATCAATAAGCCATTGAATGTAAACATTTTTTGCACCTTCCTCCTTTACTTCCTTCATTTCCACTTCATCATAACTTTTAACAATCATAATTAGGAAATGCAATAGCATTTATTTTAATTTATTGCATGGATGAAATTCATCATTAGCAATATTTCACACGTTTGGTATAATGAAAGAAATGGTTATCATAGCTTCTATGGCACGAAGGAAATTTGCTATAACAACATTCTAATTCATTTTATTTTAGTATCTCTGCCATTTCATTATGTTTTTGCAATGATGTGTATTATATCTCCATTTTGCAATTCATAATCTGCTCCAACAATTTTTTTTCTCCTTACATCAATAGCTTTAATAAATCCTTCTGCCAAATCACTATGCACTTTATAAGCCAAATCTATGACTGTTGAACCCTTAGGCAGTAAAAAAACATCTGGCAAAACATTTCCATCTTTATCGGTAAGCTTATTTTCATCTTCAACAGGATAAACAGCTATCAAACCAAGTAAATCAAAAACAGCTTTATCAATGCATTTCTGCACCCCGGTTGAGCCAAATTTATCAAAAACATTTGCTTTTATATATTCCAGCCCTTTCCTTTGCTTTTCATCCAGTTCCTTCAAAATTTTAAAATCGCTATCTCCGGGCTTATAATCAATATATCCATTTTCTGCAGCTTTTATTAAAGCCAATTCCGCCATTGCAGAAGTTGGGATTGCATACTCACCTTTCAACCTTTCAATAAATTCTAAGGGGGCGATATCTGCCTTATTTAAAGCAAGCAAAATTGGCTTTGATTCTTTTCTTACAAGTGTGGCAAATTTAAGCAAATCCTTATCATTCCACTGTGTTGCATCTTCCGGCAAGCCTCCTTTCCTTATCGCCAATTTTATCTTTTCCTCTTTTATGCCCAAGCCAGCAAGCTTTTCTGCCAGCATCTTTTCGATTTTCTTCCCTTCCAACTTGCTACGCATAGCTATTCTTCTCCAATCCCTCTCCAGCAATCCCTTTATCCAGTAATCTATTTCCTCCTCCAAAAATTTTATATCATGCGCGGGGTCATGTTCTCCTATGCTGCAGGGGCGCCCTTCTTCGTCGGTGCTCCCAGAAACATCAACAACATGAATTAAGCAGGAAGCCTGGCGCAAATCATCCAAAAATTTGTTCCCCAAGCCCCTTCCTTCATGAGCTTTTGGCACAAGCCCTGCAACATCTATCGCTTCAATTGGCACATATCTTATACCATCTATGCATCTTGAATTGCGAGGGTTACATTGTACATTGTATTCTTTGCATGGACATGTTGTGCGGGCATACATTACTCCTTTATTTGCTTCAATAGTAGTGAATGGATAATTTGCTATTTCCGCATGCGCTTTTGTTGCAGCATTAAAAAAGGTTGTTTTCCCTACATTTGGCTTTCCAACAATACCAATTTGCACCATTTTAATCAGCTAAAGTAGTGAGTTGCTTCCTCTTTTTCTTTCTTTTTCTTTGGCTTCTTTTCTTCTATTATATCAATAGCCAGAATCATGCTTATTGGAATTATCCTAATTAGTCCTTTTTTAGCTCCATGACTTTCATCCATTTTTATGCAGATTCCTCCCTCATCCTTTGAAAGGTATGAATAGCCAATGAATGTTCCACTTGTTTGCATTATTTCTTTTTCTGAACCTATTGAGTAAACAACATATTTTGAACCCGGAATAAGTTCAATTTCTTTTTCTTTCATTCTTTATACCTCCTCTCCACAAGCTTCTGCAGATGCTGAACCGTCTCATTATAACTTTCCATTGCAACCTTTACATGGGCTTCAACGAAATTCCATGCTTTTGCGAGATTTCCATATTTAAGCCTGTAAGTCTTTTTAATGTTTTTGCCTTCTCCTTCCTTTCCTTCCTCCAGTATATCCATACTTTTTAGCTTATTTAAATGCCTGTATACACTTGCTTTCGTTGCATTTAAAGTTGCCATTAGTTCTTCAACAGTCCAAAATTTATTTGGATATATCAAAAAGCATTCAAAAAGCTTATATGGCAATGAATCTTCATTGGCATTTTCCGCCATATATCCTATCATTTTCAAAAATTTTACCGCCACTTTTCTATAATCATTTTCTCCAGTTAGCGGGCTACTTTTTACAATTCTTATTTGAAATTCCATGTGTTTAAATATGAAAGTTTATTTAAAGATGTTTAAAATAAAAATGCTGAAAAGATAATAACCTTCACATCTTCCACAAATTTTTATTCTGATTTCATATTCATATCATGAAATATGAAGGAGAAGAAAAAAAGATACCTCTTTCTCCTATAGCAATAACAAGATTAATTCTGCTATTCTTCATACCCATCATAGCATATGGCTTGGCTTTTATTCCAGCCGTATTTTATGTTTATATTTTGCTAAAACATCTTGACTTAACAAATCTTTTGCATTTGGTTGCTTTTTCCATTCTATTGGTATTTGATTATCTAATCTTATGTTTTTCATGCATTTTTTCATCTGCCTTCTTCATTAATACGCTCAACCTAAAATATGATGAGGGAATATATGGAAAATCTTTAGAAGATAAAACTGCCTTCAAATTCGCTTTATACTTTGCTTTATACTATCCCGCATACAAGCTACTAAATATTTTTGTTCTTCCTCCTATAAAATCCTTCTTTTTATCTTTAATAGGATGCAAAATAGGAAAGAATGTATTTTTAGCTGGGGAAGAATGGATTTCTGATCCATGTGTCATAGAAATTGGAGATAATACAATGATAGGTGGAAGAGCACTAATAACGGGACATTTGGCAGAGGACAAGCTCATTATAAAGAAAATTAAGATAGGTAAAAATTGTCTCATCGGCGGAGATTCCTTCATTATGCCTGGAGTAACCATTGAAGATAATGTGGTTGTTGGAGCAAAGAGTTTAGTAACTAAAAATAAAAAACTTGAAAAAGGTAAAATCTATGCAGGAGTGCCTGTAAAAGAGCTATAATCATTCAAAAATTATTCCTTTACTCTCCAATTCTATTGTTGGCATTTTGTATCCTTTTCTAGCCCTCTTGTCATATTCTTCCTCTCCTATCTCTGCCAAAATTTTCTTACCCTTTTCATATTGAGCTAAAATGCTATTATTTATTTTTGCAACGCTTCCTGGCGAGATTTTTTCCATAAGAATCCTGGAAGCCAATCCTAAGCCCATTGGTATTGACTCTGTCCTCATTATGCTTCCTGGAATAGCTTGGAGCCATATGCCTAATGAATCTTCACCAAACTTTGTTATTGGTATGCCTGCTGCAGCTTGCCTCTCTGGAGTTGGACCAACGTCAGCAACATACCATTTTCCATCTATAAGTACTTCTCCCTCTCCATGTAGCATGAAGTAACCCATTGCATTATACCATTCCTTCATTAGAGGATCGGGGGCAATAAATGTTTCATACCATTGCTGAATTACTGCTGGAGCATATAGCTTATATCTTGCTTTTAATCCAGCTACTCTGCAGAGAGCAAGAAATACTGAAATTTTATGCAGACAAGTTCCATATCCTCTCCTTAATGTTTCAACAACTCCGTCCAATGGCATTATTTGAAGTATTATTTTTCTTTTCACAAATTCAAAAGCATCGCTTGCATACTCATACGGCTCTTTTTCAAAAGCTCCTAACTCATTTGCCAAAGCAATAACTTCTTTTGCACATGGATTGCAATATAAAGTCGGGCGAAGATATTTTTCATTTGACTTAACAAATTTCATTCCTGGCTTATATTCTGGCAACTCATACATCCTTTTTGGAGGGGTATATTCAACCTTCTGCATCCTTACTTTTTTTAGCTGATTTAAATTTTTAATCAGCACTTTACTTAAAGCAAAGCTACCTTTAATAAATAATTTAAGCATTGTTTTTGGAGGAATATATTCCTTTTCCTTCCATTCTCTCAGCATTTTATCTACTCAAATCCATAGCCAGAACTCTCCGCATCTCTTCCGCACAGCCCCTCATCTCATCTCCTTTAGCCCTCTTAACCTCAGGCTCCAAAACAGGCGTTTGCCTATGACATGCGGGGCATTCCTCATACATTCTTACTTCATCTCCAGATATTATAAATCCTGGATAACTCATTGCTAATCCA
>CAZBXJ010000052.1:0-6193 GCA_964495775.1 uncultured Thermoplasmatales archaeon
ATAGAATATTTTGAGAAAAATTATAAGGAAAATATGGAGAGAGATGAAGCAATTATACTGGGCTTAAAGGCATTAATTTATGCAACAGAGAAAAAGCTGGAAAAGAGAGCAATTGAAATAGGAGTTATTGAGGGAGGAAAAGTTTTTGAAATATTATCAGCTGAGCAAACAGAAAAATATTTTGAGGAAGCAAAAGGCGAGTAAGATGGTGTCCTTGGATGAGGCAATTATAGCAAGATATGATAAGAAGGGCAAGCATTTTGAAATATTGGTTGATCCAAAAGCAGTTGAAATGATATTGGAAGGAAAGAAAATTGACATAATGCAGTATTTAGCTATAGATTTAGTTTTCAAAGATGCAAGAAAGGGAGAAAAGGCATCAGAAGAGGCTTTAAATGAGATTTTTGGAACAACTGATGTGGCAGAGATAGCAATAAAAATAATAAAGGAGGGGGATTTCCAGCTTACTACAAAACAAAGGAAGGAAATGCAGGAAAGAAAAAGAAAAGCAATTGTTGACTATATAGCAAAATCAGCAATGGATCCCCGCACTAAGCTACCCCATCCCAGAGATAGAATAGAAAGAGCTATTGAAGAGGCAGGAGTCCATATAGATGCATTTAAACCAGTTGAGGAACAACTTAAAAAGATTATTGATGCTATCCGCCCAATATTGCCAATAAGTATTGAAAATGTGAAAATAGAAGTTAAAATTCCTGCTCAATATGCAGGAAAAGCTTATGGAGAAATAATAAATATGGCAAAAATGCTAAAAGAGGAGTGGCTTTCCGACGGCTCATTTAAATGCGTTGTTGAGATTCCGGCTGGAATGCAAACACAATTTTATGATAAATTAAATGCTTTAACTAAAGGAGAGGTAATAACAAGGCTACTAAGATGATAAGGAAAATTGTTTTACCGGGAAGCGTAGTTGGAAATGCAAAGGGTAAGTTGCCTGGCAAAGGAGTATTTAAGGAAGGAGATAAATTGTATGCCTCTCGTCTTGGAATTTTGGAGGATAAAGGAAAATATGTTAATGTTATTCCTTTAGCTGGAGTATATAATCCCAATGTTGGCGATACTGTCATTGGTGTCATCCAAGAAGTTTTTAAGAATGCTTGGGTTGTTGATATAAATGCTCCATATCCAGCCATTTTAAACATGGAAGATACTCCATGGAAAATGGAATATGGCGAGACAGCTAAATATTTAAAGGTGGGAGATGTTATAGTTGCCCTAATAAAACTTGTAGATGAAGCAAGAAATGTTGAAGTAAGTATGAAAGGTAAGCCATGCAGAAAAATAGATGATGGAATAATAATAGAAGTCCAGCCATCAAAAATTCCGCGAATAATAGGAAAGAATGCATCTATGCTAAATATCCTTAAGAAATACACTCAGTGCTGGATATTTGTGGGGCAGAATGGGAGGATATGGATAAAAGGAGAGGATGAGAAAGTGAATTTGCTAATTAAAGCAATAAGGAAAATTGAAAAAGAAGCTCATACATTTGGGCTAACTGAAAGAATAATAAAAATGTTGGGTGGTTAAATGCTGATAAAAGATGGAAAAAGAGTTGATGGAAGAAAGCCAGATGAATTACGCCCTATAAAAATTGAGGCTGGCGTGCTTTACAGGGCTGATGGCTCATGCTATCTAGAATGGGGAGGAAATAAAATAATGGCAGCTGTATATGGGCCGAGAGAAGCTTTACCCCGCCACATTCAGGATCCCACAAAAGCTTTGGTAAATGCTCGCTACAACATGGCTTCATTTAGCGTAGAGGAAAGAAAGCGTCCTGGCCCGGATAGGAGAAGTATAGAAATTTCAAAGGTTACATCTGAGGCTTTAGAAAGCGTAATATTTACAGAACTTTTCCCGAGGACAGTCATAGACATATGTATTGAAGTTTTAGATGCCGAAGCAGGCACAAGATGCGCAGGAATAACAGCAGCAGGCGTTGCTTTAGCAGATGCTGGCATTCCTATGAGAGATATACCAGTAGCTTGTGCAGCAGGAAAGGTAGATGGAACCGTAGTGTTGGATTTGACAAGCGAAGAAGATCAGGAAGGAGACGCTGATTTGCCGGTTGCTATAGCTCCAAGAACAGAGGAAATTTTATTGCTGCAAATGGATGGGCATATGACCTATAAAGAATTTGAAGAAGCCTTAGAGCTTGCCATTAAAGGTTGTAAAAAAATAGCAAAGCTACAAAGAGAGGCTTTGCTTAATAAATATAAAGCGTTTGAGGTGGGATAAAATGGAAATACCAGAAGTTAAAAGAGTATCTGCAATAAAAAGAGATTATTTGGCAAGGCTTGCAAAGGAGAGAAAGCGTCCAGATGGGAGAAAGCCAGATGAATATAGGCCGATAAAAATTGAGAGGAATATAATCAAGAAGGCAGAAGGCTCTGCAAGAGTAAGAATAGGAAATACAATGGTGCTAGCTGGAATAAAGCTTGAAGTAGGTGAACCATATCCTGACTCACCAGAAGAAGGAGTAATGACTACTTCTGTTGAACTTCCTCCTCTCGCATCGCCAGAATTTGAGCCTGGTCCGCCGACGCCAGATGCAATTGAGCTTGCAAGGGTTGTTGATAGAGGGGTAAGGGAATCAGAATTTATTAAACTGGAGAAACTTTGTATAGAGCCGGGAGAGAAAGTGTGGATTGTTTTTATTGATTTGCACGTTCTTGACTATGATGGGAATTTATTTGATGCCTGCTCATTGGCAGCGAGTGCAGCTTTACAGGAAACAGTTATACCAAATGAAAGATATGAAATGGGAGAAAATGAAAAATTGCCAGTTGGCTCTCCTCCAGTAAGCTGTACATTTGTAAAATATGAGGATTTTGTTGTAATAGATCCTTGCTTGGAAGAGGAGGAAATTGCTCAGGCTAGATTTACCGTAGCTTTGGATAAAAATGGGGATATAAGAGCTATGCAGAAAGGTTTAAAAGGAAGTTTCACTATTGATGAAATAAAAAATAATATAAAGCGCGCACAGATTCAGGCAAAGAAAATTAGGAAGCTGTTAGAGGGATAAAAATGGCAAAGAGAACAAAGAAAGTTAAATCTGCAGGAAGATTTGGTCCAAGATATGGAGTTAAAATAAGGCATAGAGTTAAGGAAATTGAGGAAAAGCAGAGGCAATGGCATCCCTGCCCCAAATGCGGAAGGAAAAGAGTTAAGAGAGAAAGCACAGGAATATGGCTCTGCAGAAAATGCGGAACAAAATTTGCAGGCGGAGCATATTTGCCAAGAACAATTCCTGGAAGAGAAGTTGAAAAAAGTATAAAGAGTATATTGGGCAGATAAAATGCTGACATATAAATGTGGAAAATGTGGAAAATATATAGAAATAGATACAGAAAGAATGGGAATTAAATGCCCATTCTGTGGAGGTAAAATATTCTATAAAGAGAGGGGGACAATCGCTAAAAAGCTTAAAGCCAGATGAAGTTAATCATTGAAATAGAAGATGAGCACAGTAACCTCATTTTTAATTCACTAAAATATGAGACTGCACCAAGAGCAAAAATAAATTTTTCAATGAAAGGAAAAAAATTAATTGTAGAAATAGAAACAGATAGCATTTCAAATTTAAGAGCTGCCTGCAATTCCTTCTTAAAGTGGATAGATATGGTAAAGAATATTGCCTATATTATGAATAGGTGACGAAGCAAGCATCAGCATTTTTCTGACTCCAGTAATTTCCAGCATCATCTGACGCATAAAATTCTCCTTTTTCATATGGATTGTCAGCGCCAACAACCCATGCAATTCCCCAGCCATCCTTGCTACTTCTGCAAACAATATAATATTTTTTGCCAGCTTCCAAATTAGCATTTATATTAAATGAAATCCACTGTATCTCCCAATCTTTTGTTGGATTTATTTCTTTTTTAATTGTCGCCAAATCATCTCCATTAAGCTCATCTTTTATGGATAAAATTATATCATAGCCTTCAGTCCAGCAAATTAAAGCAATTTCTATTTTCCTTGTCTTATTGTATGACGGAATAAAGGATTGGGCGAGCCATCTTGTATTGTTTACCAAATAAGCATAATCTGTTTTAACCTGTCTTTGATCAACCTGTGTATCTGTCATTGTCACCACATAATAGCTGTATTCACTTTCTGCTCCTCTTTCATCTATTGCCTTAGCTTTAATTTCAAATGTTCCTTCTCTTTTCCATATATGGCTCACATTTATCTCTTCTCCAGAAGAATAAAAATCTGTATACTCTGCATTACCATCTCCCCAATCTATGTAATATTTTATTCTATCTCCTTCTGGATCGGTTGCATAAATGGAAAATGTTGTGATTGTATTTGTTTTTCCAATATCATTTCCTTTTATAACTGGCTCAGAAGGAGGGAGTTCTTTTTGAGTTAATATAAACTCTCCTTCAAAATCATCAAAAATTTGGGGAATCATTCTGCCTTCTGTGGCATTTATTACCAATGGCTTAGCATAGTAAAATGCTTCCTCTGCTGATACAAATCCATCGCCATTTTTGTCTGCATATCCCCTAAAACCATCTATTAAATAATGGCTGAATATTGAGCCATATGATAAATCCTCTTCCCTAACAGAAGTCAATACTACTCTATTTCTTCCCTTAAGCTCTTTTGCAAGCTCTTTTGCAAAATCATATGATTTTGCATAACTCCAGTTGTCATTAAAACCGCCACTATGACAGCTATCCACAATTAAACAAATTCCTTTTGATTCGAGTCTATTTAAGAAATAATTGAGTTCATCATCTGTTATAATGGCAAATGGATTGGCCAATGGTTCCCAGCTCCATGGGTTGGAAAAAGGTAGAAAGCCTCTATATGTTGCCAAGGCTTCATCCATGCCGTCTTTTTCATCAAATGGTGGTAAATCAAAAAGAATTGGAAATCCATGGGTAGTAATGTAAATCAAACAAACATCATTTTCATCTTCCATCTCATCAAGCCATCTAAAAGCTTTTACTATGTTAATATGTGTTGCATTTTCTGCAGTTAAAACTTTTATATGGCTTTCATTCCAGAAGCTTGAAACCGGCAGTGTTTTGTATAGCCTTTCTACTTCTACAAGCATGCTTGGGCGGTCCATTTCTGGCACAGTATATTTTCCAACTGCTATAAGTAAAGCCCAGTATTCTGTAGAGTTTGCATTGCTCGGCATTTCTTCTTGTGGCTTATAAACATTAAATTTTGTTTCATTTATTTCTGGAAAGTTTGTAAGAGGTGCAGTAAAAATGAGCAGTGTAAGCAATAGCAATAACTTTTTCATGATTTGTAAAATGGCATGGCTTATAAATTATTCTATGATAAAAACTGCTGCAGCAATTACAGTTGTCCACAAGCCATTTTTGTCTCCCCTTGCAGTTTGAGTTACATTTGCTGTCTTTATAATCTTTCCGCTCATTCTGAAAACCTGCTTCTTTTCATCCCATGCTTTATCTGGGTCAAATTCAATGCCAAGAGTAGTTGCAAGCATTGTGGCTGCCAAATCCTCAGCATAATCTCCAGCTTTTTTTGCTGACTCACCATAACTATGATACTCCGATAAATAACCATAGAAGCTTCTATCTTTTGGCAGAGCCAAGCCAACTGAAGCTGCTATCAGACGATTTGGTTCATTGGTAGCATTCTGGCTCATGACAACAAAGGTTATTTCCCCTGGCTTTAGCAATTTTTTACCTTCTTCAGCAGATATAATTTCACAATTTGGAGGTATAATGCTTGATACATTTACCAAATTGCAATGCTGTATGCCTGCATCTCTCAAAGCTAATTCAAATGATTGCAATTTATCCTTATGCTTTCCTACGCCTTTCGTTAGAAACATCTTTGTAGGCACAAAAACCATGGTTTGTATATCCTTTGGTGTAATTAAAATTTTGGGAGAAAAATGTTTGGCAAGTTATTGAATCAACTGGGTAAATGGGAGATAGAGATAAACAGGAATTACCTGCAAATTAAATTTATAGAAACTGTGAGCGAGAGGGTGTCTTTTTTGTTCAAAAGAAATAAAATAAGAACAGCAAAGCCAGCTAACAGAGTTATACCCAAGATAAAACGTGCAAGCCCTCTCAATATTCCGCCAAGAATTATTCCCAAGATAAAGGCCATGAAAAGGTAGAAAATTATCCGTACCTCAACCTCAGTTAATGGTATTTTTGGCAAGTACATTCTC
>CAZBXJ010000053.1:0-6179 GCA_964495775.1 uncultured Thermoplasmatales archaeon
AATACCTTATAAAGATTTCTTCAATGAATTTGTTGCTATTCCTCCTGTAGATGCTAAGCAATTTAACAATAAAATTTTGGAAAAAGGAATACATGGAGGGCTTTTAATAGATGAATATGTAAGAAATGGAATTCTCTTTGGAGTAACTGAAATGCATACCAAGGAAATTATTGATTTTGCTGTAGATAAATTTGAGGAGGCAATGGAGGAGATAAAATGATGGCAAAATATGATGAACCACTGCTAAATGAAATTGAGGAAATTGAGGAAGAGTTTTTACCGGAGGAAATAGAAAGAAAGGAGCTTAATATTCCCAATTTAACCGAGAGAGAGGTAATGAAGCATTTCTTGCATCTTAGCCAGATGAATTATGGAGTGGATACTGGCTTTTACCCTCTTGGCTCCTGCACAATGAAATATAATCCAAAGTTGCTTGAAAGAATTGCAAAAAATGAGAAAATAGGATTTGTTCATCCTCTGCAAAATGAAGATACATGTCAGGGATGCTTAGAAATAATGTATAAGCTGGAAAAATTGCTTTGCGAGATTACTGGAATGGATGCATTTTCCTTGCAACCATGTGCTGGCGCTCATGGAGAGCTAACTGGAATGCTCATTACAAGAGCATATTTTGAATGGAAAGGAGAAGGAGATGTAAGAAAGGATGTTATAGTGCCAGATTCTGCTCATGGAACAAATCCTGCTTCTGCCAAAATGGCTGGATTTAATGTTATAGAAATTCCCTCAAAAAATGGAATGGTCGATTTGTCAGCATTGAAGGAAGCATTGAGTAATGAAACTGCTGCATTTATGCTTACAAATCCAAACACTCTCGGCATATTTGAAAAAGATATTTTAAAAATAGCTGAAGAGGTGAAAAAAGCAGGGGCTTTACTTTATTATGATGGCGCCAATCTAAATGCAATTTTAGGAAAAACAAAGCCAGGCATTATGGGCTTTGATATTGTCCATCTTAATTTGCACAAAACATTTGCCACACCACATGGAGGCGGAGGGCCGGGGGCTGGTCCTGTAGGAGTAAAATCTTATTTGGAAAAGTTTCTGCCAGTTCCCAGAATTAAAAAGGATGGTGAGAAATATGTATTGGACTATAATCAACCACACTCCATAGGAAAGGTTAGCCTTTTTTATGGAAACTTTGCTGTTCTTTTGAAAGCATATGCCTATATATTGAGGAAGGGAAAGGATTTGGAGAAGGTGGCAGAAAAAGCGGTTCTAAATTCAAACTATCTTATGGAAAAACTTAAAAGATATGGATTTGAAGTTCCTTACAATGGGAAAAGAATGCATGAATTTGTTATTTCTTTAGCAAATTTAAGGAAAAAAGGGATAAGGGCATTGGATGTTGCAAAAAGATTGCTGGATTATGGATTTCACCCACCAACAATTTATTTCCCATTAATTGTTGAAGAGGCTTTTATGATTGAGCCGACAGAAGATGAAAGCAAGGAGACTTTAGATAAGTTTGCTGAAACAATGAAAAAGATTGTTGAGGAAGATGTTAGCATTTTAAAAGATGCCCCCCATAAAATGCCGGTTAGAAGAGTCAATGAAGTAATGGCTATGAAAAAGCAGATTTTGACATGGAGAGATATTTCAAAATTGAAATGATATTGCTAAATTTTATAAATGGCAAAACCTTATTGTGTTAGGTGAGGCGATGGATAAGCAAGATAAGATTGTAATATTTGCAGGAATTGTTATTTTGATAATATCCATAGCGGGCATATTATATCATGAAAAAACATATGTTGCTACCAGTGAGGAGGTAAAGAAAACAGAATATGTGGTTTCTTGGATTGAATACAGCGATGAAATTGTGGATAATGGATTTGTTGGCAGAGATGGGTGGAGCACAGCTTACAGCTTAGATATAGATTATCCATCAGAAGGAAAGGAATATGGAGTCATAACAGCAATAGATATAATTCTTGAATGGTCAGATAATCTTAACTTCCATGGGCTTATATTGCCGTGGAATTGGAGCGATTTGATGGAGATGAATGTAAAAATAGATGAGCTCGGATTTTCACAATCTGTAAAAGGATATGATAAAATTGAATTACGTGTTGGGAATGAGCAACCGCAAGATTTTATAAAGGAAGCAGAAAATGAGACACAGCTCTATGAATACTTGGCACAAAATGCATTAAATGAGGTGAATTGTAAAATAAATCTTAGCATCACGCCCAAGCCCAGACTTTTTGACAGGGGAAATGATTTCACAATACGCATAGTTTATCATTACTATGTGCCAGAAATAAAAGTTAGCTGATTTTGTATCTAAGTAATGCAGCAACTTTTCCCAATGCTTCCAGTTTCTTCCTTGTTTCTTCTCCCTCTATTATAATAATCTCTGCTCTGCACCATTCTGCCTTTTTAAGCAGTTCCTCATTTTTTATTAAATCGCTTATAATCAACAGCTTCTCCACAGCCCCCATTTCTAAAGCTTTTTCAACTTCCTCCATTCCATAAGCAACCAGTCCATTTTTGGAAATTTCTTCCATCACTTTTTCCATTAACATTTCTTCCTTTGCTATTCTATTTTCCTTAGCTATTTTCTCAATCACTCCTCTTTTCAAAGCTTCATATACACCAACCATTCCAGCATGGCTTGTGCTATCTACAACAAAATTTTTTAGCTCATTTTTTGCAAATTCAACAAACTTATCCTTTTCAAATCCCGGTCCAACAATTACTAAAGGCAAATCTAAGTTTTTTACCTTAGCCAATATCTGCCCATAATATTCCTTATCATCATAGGCATCATCATACATTTTTCCTCCCTTATAGGAAGGAATGTTTGCTACCTCTTCCACTCCATATTCATGAACAATTGCCAAGGTAGCCATTTCATCATCCATAGCCAAAACAGCAACTTTTGGATGTTTTTTTGTCGCCTCTTCGAGCCTTTTTAAATGATGCTCCTTCCACTCCTTTTCAATTTTTATTTCCATATTTGGCTCAATATTAAAAGTATGATAAGCTCCTATCTCATCAACACCTTCAACAATTTTTCCTCTTATTCTGAGCCTATCTGTAAATTTCTGAAATTCTTTATCTGTTACCTGTATCTTTAAATAAACTCTTTCTTTTTCTCCTTTTTTACTCCTTATTTTGTCATCTTCCTCCTTCCTCCTTCTATAAGTAAAAGCTGAAATATAATCTCCTTCCTCAATGAGATTGTAGAGATGCCATGCATCCTCTTTACTTTGCACTTTTATCTTTACAATCCCTCTTTTCAAATCCATTTCAAGAACTTTCATAATTTTTCCTCCTTTTTCGCTAATTTTCCAGGTGGCAAAGCTCTCTGCAACTCTTCAACATCACCTCCAAAAATTTTTGCAAGTTCTCTTGCAACCTCATTTTTATCCTCATCACCAGGAACAAAAATTACCCATTTCTTTGCCCATTTTTTAATAGCTGATGGCGCTCCTCCCATGACTTTTTCCTCCCCATCTATTTCAACTATGCCTACACCTGCTTCAAGCTGGCATTTTTCATAATTTCTCTTCCCCCTTATGACAAAAGCACCGGTGGGCAAATATTCTCCAGATTCTGCCCTCTTCGACACTTGCCAAGGATAAACCCAATAAGCTAATGCAACACCATAACTTTGGCTCCAGGCTTTTGAATATGAAACTGCAAATTGGCATGCTTCCTTTATAGTTTGCTCTCCAATCTCTTTTTTGTTTCCATGTATATCTCTTGCCTTTATTACACAGGAAGGCGCTCCATGTACATCAGCATGCACATATATGTCATCATCCTGCATGTATTTCTTAACAACCTTTTCATTTGACTTGGCATCTTTTCCAGCAACAACCAAATTTCCTTCTGATGAAATAAACCATCGGTAATTTTCAAACCAATATTTCTTCCCCTTCCTTTTTACCTTTTTTTCCTCTATTTTTATCTTATCAAGCTCTTTTAATTTCCTTTTTGCTTCTTCCATAGCTTCAATTGCTCCCTTTATCTTCTCCCTCATCTTTTTGCTCATTTCATATTTTTCCTCTGCATTTTGATAAACATTCTTATTTAAATCAAGCTCTACTCTTACCTTTTCATCTCCATAAGGCAATTCTGCAACAATTTTTGGATATCTTTTGCTTATAATAAATTCACTTTTCTCTCCATCAAGAATCTTTTTTACAAGTTCATAATTTGCGAATATTGCATCTCCTTCCCGCCGGTATTTTGCTTCTTTTTCCTCAAATTTTTTAATAGCTTCCTCCTGCTGTTTTATTTGCCTTTTTATTTTTTCCTTTTCTTCCTCCAGCTCCTTCTTTTCTTCCTCTCCTTCCTTCAAAAATTTATGATAAAATTCATCAAACGCTTCATTTACACTTTCATATTCTTCATACTCACACCCCTTATATTTCTTTATAGGCATTGGCAGAACATCTTTACCATTGCATTTTACTATAACTGGTTTAAATAAGCCGTGCTCAAATTTCTCAAATATTCTTTTCATTTGGTCATACAACCTTTTCACCTCTTCATTACTTGCCTCATTTGGTGGCTTTTCTTTTGGCACATTTGCTAGATAACAAATTTCCTCAGCCCATTTTCCTGGCAGCCCTAATTTTACCAAGCCTCTCACAACATCCTTTGCTCCCAAAATTTTTTCTTTGAATTCTTCATATGAAATTTCTTTCGGATTCACTTTTGAAGGAGGGAAAATATATGTTTCGCCTCTTTTTATCTCCCGATGAGCCCATTTTTGATGCATTAAGGGCATTATTATTTTATCATCTTCTCCAACAAGAACTATATTTCCATTTGGAATGAGTTCGCATATTAGCTTATATTTCTCTTCTTTTTGGATCTCAAAAATGACAATTCTATCAAAATTATGCTGTCTTATGCTCACAATTTTTCCATTTCCCAAGTATTTTCTCAGAATCATTGCAAATGCAGGTGGATGCTCCTTGCTTTCCTCCCTGTATTTACTCATGCAGAGCCATTTTCCGGCTTCAATAAAAACTTCTGCTTTTTTCTTCCCTTTCGTCTTTATATATATCTTCCTGTCCTTCTGATAAACTTTATCAACATAGCTATCCTTTAGCTCCTGCAATTCCTTTACAATAGCAAGAATATCAAATGCATCCATTGATTCTTTCATTTTAATTCATTTTTAAGCATGGAAGTCCAAATAAAACATATTCTTCAACAGTCTTATAATCTTGCCAGTCATCCATTGGTATGTTATTTAGGTAGCTAATTATTGCATTATAAAATGCATTTCCTAAAAATTCCTCATCATGATTTCTGAAAAATTCTATTTCCAAGTAGCCAGATAAACTTTCTGCAGTTGCATATCCTCCAAAGCCATATGACAAGCCAGTGGAGCCAATAAATGCTACTGCTCCTCCTCCTACCTTCTTGACGATGCTCCAGCCAAAGCATTCGTATGTCAGATTGAACTGGCAGGTATGGCAGGCATTGGCAAAAAATATTGGCAATTTCTTCCCATTGAAATAGGTGAATATATCAAATAATGTTATACCTATCCATTCTTCGCTATCATGAGGATGAGTTGCCCAGCTATTTGGAGAGCCATGTCCAGATAAATCTACAAATTTTGCTCCTTTCATCATTTCTTGCCAGAAATTTTTTCTGCTAAGGGTATCTAATGAAGTCCAGAGGAAAACGCAGTCATAGCCTTCCAGAACTTCAGCAACTTTTTCATTTAAATATTCTCCTTCATTTATATCATCTCTGTCATTTAAATCCGTATCACCCCCACACAATATAGCTCTTTTTTTCCATCCATCTTGCTCTTCATACTGAATAATTTTATTGACAACTACCCTCAATTCTAATTCATTTCTGCACGGAAGGCGCCCCACATAAACATCAGGATATAAATCAACATCATCATATCTTCCATTGTAATCATATTCAGCATATATTCCATTTCCATTTGTATCCCATGAAGAAAAGTTTCCATTTGCATCGTATATGTCGGCAAAGTACAAATCGCTGAGATAACCATTTTCTGTAAATGGTGGCACTTTGTCTATGGAATATGCATATCTTACTGGCATAATCCATTCCTCCCTGCTAAATTTCCTTCCTCCAACAAGCAAAACATACTCAATGCCCCATTGCTCTATGGCATCTTTAATGAAATATTTTATTTTCTCTGCATCATC
>CAZBXJ010000054.1:0-6153 GCA_964495775.1 uncultured Thermoplasmatales archaeon
GAAATTTAGAGTTTTTGTAGAGAAGAAAGTTCTTAAACAATTAGAAAAATTTGACGAGAAAAACAAAGGATAATTTACTTAACAAATTTCGCGAGTTAAAAAATGGATTCTCTCCGAGGTTAGATATTAAGAAGCTTAAAGGATTTAAAAGTCATTATCGCCTCAGAATCGGAAATTTTAGAATATTATTTGAGATAGAAAATAATAAGATAATTATCTATGCCATATTATCAAGAGAAAAAGCCTATAAGAAAAAATAATGAAACCATAAAAAATTTATACACCTTTTACAGGGGGAAAGAAATTGTATTATAATGTGTTTTGATTATAAAACAATGGCCATATCGAGCCTGGAAAGCTTAATGGAAAAATGGGAAAGATTCTTCCAAGAATATTGTAAAGATAAAATTGAAAGTGCAGCTTTGTTGTATCCAGAGAAGAAAAGCTTGGTTTTGGATTATTGGGATATTGATAAATATGATGCTGAACTTGGAGAATATTTATTGGAAAAGCCATATACAGCAATTTTTACTGCTGAGGAGGCTTTAAAAAGAATAGATGTTGCTGGTGAGGCTCCTCCTTTGCATTTTAGGGTTAAAAATTTGCCAGAAACAAGGAAAATAGAAATTAGAGATTTGAGAGCTGTGCATTTAGGAAAATTCATTTCTGTTAGCGGATTGGTTAAAAAAGTTACAGAAGTCCGTCCCAAATTGCAGGATGCTGCTTTCCAATGTAAGAGGTGTGGAGCTATAATAAAGATTCCTCAGGAAGAAAATGTGCTTACTGAGCCAGCAGAGTGTTATGCTGACCAAGGAGGATGTGGAAGAAAATCTTCATTTAAACTCTTAACAGATAAATCAGAATTCATTGATTCCCAAAAGATAGAATTGCAAGAAAGTCCGGAGGGGTTAAGAGGAGGGGCTCAGCCAATGCGTTTGGTTATATATCTTGAAGATGATTTGGTTGGAGATGTTGTTCCTGGGGACAGAATAACTGTAAATGGAATTTTGAGAGTGCAGGCAAGAAGAACAGGCAGATTAAAGCTTACAGAATTTAATAAAGTGATGGATGCTGTGAGCATAGAAATTAAGGATCAAGCATTTGAAGAAATTGCAATAACCGAGGAAGATGAAAAGAAAATTAAGGAAGTAAGCAAAGACCCAATGCTATATGAAAAGATAAGAAATTCTATTGCCCCTACTATCTATGGCTTAGAAACTGAAAAAGAGGCTTTGGCTTTACAGCTTTTTGGAGGCGTTCCCAAAACAATGCCAGATGGAACAAGAGTGAGGGGAGATATCCATATTTTGCTTGTAGGCGACCCAGGCACAGCAAAAAGTCAGTTGTTGCGGTATATCTCTCAGTTGGCTCCCCGTAGCATTTACACATCTGGAAAATCAAGCAGTGCAGCAGGTTTAACTGCCTCCGCGGTAAGAAGCGATGAGTTTGGAGAAGGTAGATGGACTTTAGAAGCAGGTGCGTTGGTTTTGGCGGATATGGGTATAGCATGCGTTGATGAACTTGATAAAATGTCTCCAAAAGACAGAGATGCTTTGCACCAAGCCATGGAACAGCAGGAAATAAGTGTTGCGAAGGCAGGAATAAATGCAACTTTAAAATCAAGATGCGCTTTATTGGGAGCAGCAAATCCTAAGTTTGGAAGATTTGATGAATATGCTCCTATTGCAGATCAAATAAATATTCCTCCAGCATTGCTTTCAAGATTTGATTTAATATTTCCATTAACAGATAAACCAGATAAGGAAAGAGATGAAGCTTTGGCAACACATGTTCTAGAAGTGCATAGATATGGAGAAATGCTCAGCCATGAAAAAGATTTGGAAATAGATAAAATAAAACCTGTTTTTGACCCAGAATTTTTGAGGAAATATATAGCATATGCAAAGAGAAACGTTTTTCCCGTGCTTACTGAAGAAGCAATGGAGAAGATAAGGGAGTATTATGTTGAAATGAGAGCAAGAGCTAAGGAGACAGTTCCTTTCACTCCCCGTCAGCTTGAGGCTTTTGTAAGGATTGCTGAAGCGTCGGCTAGGATACGCCTTTCAAATGTTGTTACTGCTGAAGATGCGGAAAGGGCAATAAAAATTGTTGAATATTATCTAAGAAAGGTGGGAATAGAAAGGGAAATGGGAGAGTTCAACATAGATATAATAACTACTGGAATAACAAAAACTCAGAAAGACAAGATGAGGATAATAACAGATATAATAAGAGATATCTGCAAAGAAACAGAGGCTCCAGCCCCCTTAGAAGAGATTGTTGAAAGGGCGCAGGAAGAAGGCATAGATAAGGCAACTGTTGAAAAATTAATTAGCAAAATGAGAAAGGAGGGAATAATATTTGAACCAAAACACGGAAAATTCAGACTCACTAGCGAATAAAATTTATATTAAGGTATATACTGTGCAAAATGAAGTGTTGGTTGCAGCATGCGATGCAGAGCTAATAGGAAAAACTTTGAAAGAAGGGGAGATAGAATTCCATGTTTCAAAAGAATTTTATGCTGACGTGCTTGGTGATGAAGAATTGCTTAAAAAGCATTTGGTAAATGCAACAATAGCAAATCTGGTTGGGCATAGGGCTGTTAAATGTGGGATTGAGGTGGGTATCATTGATAAAGAAAATGTTATAAAGATTGCTGGCATACCACATGCTCAGTTTGCATTACTATGATTTGTGTTGAATGCGGAAAGGAAGGAAAGACGTATGAAGGCTTATGCATAGATTGCTATTTGAAAAAGAAAAAGCTAATAGAGATTCCTGAAAAAGTGGAGATAACTTATTGTAGAAATTGCCCTGCTTATAGGCTTGGCAATAAATGGATGAAGGGGAATTTGAAGGAAGATTTGAAGGAATATATAAAACAGCAGATAAAGGCGGAAATTCCTTTTCAATTTGAATTTGATTTTGAAAGTGGTAAAATAACATGCAAACTTGAATTTGAAGGAAAAGAAGTAAAGAAAGAAAAGTATGTTGAAATTGTTGAAAAAGAAAGGCTTTGCGATAAATGTTCTTTGAAAAAGGGAGGATATTTTGAGGCAATTTTACAAATAAGAGGAGCAAATGAAAGGGATATGAAAGAGATAGATAAAATAATAAGGAAGAGAATTTTAGAAAGAGACACTTTTTTGCTAAAAAAAGAGGAAGTTAAGGGAGGAAGAGATTATTATATAGGGAATAAAAAGGTAGCATCAAAAATAGCTAAGGAAATTAAAGAAAAATATGATGCAGAGCTCAGCATTTCTTCCTCATTAGTTGGAATGAAAGATGGAAAAAGGATTTATAGGGATACATATGGAATAAGGCTTGTAGAATATAAGGGCAAGTTTTTAAAAATTGATGACAAAATTTATAGAATTGTTTCAGCAGGTAAAAAAATTGAACTTGAAGGAATGGATGGGGAAAAAAGATATATTTATAAAGATGATTTGAGAAAGGCTGTTGAATTGGATTTGAAGGAGAGAGAAGCTATTGTATTGCATGAAGATGAGAAAGGATTATATGTTATGGATACGGAAAGTTATAAAACAGTCTTCGTAAATAAACCGAAGAACTGGAAGAGAAAAAAGAAGATAAAAATTGTAGAATATGAAGGAAAATTCTATGCGGTGGGAGAATGATAATATCATTTGATTTAGACGGAACACTGGTAAAGATGGATTATGTAGATGCTGTATGGCTTGAGAAAATTCCAGAATTGTATGCGGAAAAATACCAGCTAAGCTATGAAGATGCAAGAAGAAAGGTTGAGGAGGAATATTTAAAAATTGGACCAGAAAGACTGGAATGGTATGACATACATTACTGGATAAGAAAATTTGATTTAGATATAGACTGGAAAGATTTACTGATGAGCTGTATAGATAAGCTGGAGATGTATCCGGAGGTAAAAGAAGTTTTAGAAAGCTTAGGAAAAGAAAATGAACTCATCATAATATCGAATGCTGCAAATGAATTTATAGAAATAGAAATGGAAGTGTTGGGGCTGAAAAAATATTTTTCCCGTATATTTTCAGCGGTAAGCAACTTCAAAAAAACAAAGAAAGATAAGGAAATATATGAATTAGTTTGCAAGGAAATGGGAATAGATAAAGACAAGCTTATTCACGTTGGCGACAATTATGAATTTGATTATTTGGCAGCAAGGCAGGCAGGTATAAAAGCTTTTTATTTAGACAGGAAAGGCAATATGAATGGAAGTTTTGTTGTAAGAGATTTAAAAGAATTTGAAGAAAAGATAAGAAATAGATTTATATAATTAGTCATCCAGTCTTTTCACCATTCTTATCCATACTCCAAATTTATCTCTTGCTTTATAACCCAGCTTCTCATAAAATTTTCTAGCTACATAATTTTCTTCACCAACCCACAATTCAATTATTTTATGCCCTTTACTCTTCAAATATTCTTCTGCCACTTCCATCAAATTTCTTCCTATTCCCTTGCCTTTATATTCTTCCTTTACAACAATTTCATGTATTTCTCCTACCTTTTCATACAATCCATGCCAATTTGAGTCGCAGGCAACAAATGCAATTGCCTCGCCATCTATTTCCGCCTTAAAAAATCCATTTGCATCTCTTTTTAAAAGCCACTTAAAATACCATCTTATATCTCTTTTCCTCCAATACGCATATTTGCCAAGCTTTTTATATGCAGATTTATAAACTTCAACAAATTTATCCAAATCTTCCTTTTCAACATTTTTTATTTTTAAGTCCATAAACGATTTTATTATAGAAAGGGTTTATAAATATGCATGCGGAAGAATTGCTTATGCAACTTTTGTCAATAGATTCTCCATCAAAAAATGAGGAGGAAATTGCAAATTTCATATCAAAATTTATAAGAAGGGTTGGTTTTGATGTAGCTATAGATGAAATGGGCAATGTTATTGTTAAGGGAAATGAAAAAATTGTTGTTGCAACACATATGGATACAATAAAAAGGAAAATAAAAATTAGGAAGGAAGGCAATAAAATATATGGCACTGGAGCATGCGATGCAAAAGCAAGCATTGCATCATTGCTTTTATTCCTTAAAAAAATAAAAGAATTGAATTTTACCATTGCTTTTTTATGTGATGAAGAGGAGGATGCAAAAGGTTCAGAAATTTTTTTAAAAAGTTGTAAGGCGGAAATGGCTATAATTATGGAACCAACTTCATTAAAACTTTGCAATTATCATGCTGGAAACATTGAAGCTACTTTTGAAATTTATGGAGAAGAAATGCATGGATCATTTTGTAGCAAAAATGCAATTGAAAATGCAATAGAAATGTTCCAGGAAATAAAAAGGCTGGATTGCTGGAGAAAAGGAAAATATTTCGATAGCTGTATAACGTTACATGAAATAATTTGTGAAAATCAATTTTATCTAAATCCAAAATTATGTAAAGGCAGACTGGAAGCGAGGATTTTGGCGGAGCAATCTGCGGAAAAAATTGCAAAGGAAATTGAGAATGTGGTAAAGAAATATGGCAAAATAGAATTCAAAGAAATATGGAATGGTTTTGAAGTTGGAGAAGAAGAAAATATTGTCAAAATTTGTAAGGATGCCATAGAGAAAGCTGGTATAAAATTTTCTTTAGATGGTATGCCGAGCTGGACAGATGCAATAAGGTTTAATGAAAAAGGAATAAAATGTGTTGTATTTGGGCCGGGAAATTTAAAAATGGCGCATACTGAAAAGGAATTTATAGATTTGGAGGAAATTGAATTTGCTACAAACTTCCTAATTAATCTGAATGAAATATTAAATGGCTACCATCGCAACTTTTAGCTTTAAACTTATATCCTTCCCTACAGGTTGCAAATGATATGCCATATTTATTACAGGCTTTTTCAACTCTCCTTAAATAATTAAATCTTTGTTCTCTTGGCAAATAAAAGGAATTTCCCATTCTCTCCCATTTAAAAGAATCTATATCCATAACTTTCCTTAGCCTTTTCATTGAATCATTTCTTGGTTTTATGGTGGAAGCAACAACATGCTTTACATAAGGGGCTACAGTATCAATTATTTCTTCCAGCTCTTCATCATTTATTCTGGGAATAATTGGGTCAAGTCTTATTGAACAGGGAATATTTTTTTCATAAAGCTCTTCCAAAGCCTTTATTCTTTTTTCTGGTG
>CAZBXJ010000055.1:0-3064 GCA_964495775.1 uncultured Thermoplasmatales archaeon
AATATCTAAAAATTATTAAAATATTGCTAATTAGTTTGAAATATTGTAAGAGTTGAAAAGTGTTTTCTAAAACTTTTTCTTTCTTTAAATAATTCATCTTCATGATTGGAAAGGAAGGGAATTTTATTGTAGCGAAGTTTGTGGAAGGAGAGATTATTCAAAATTTGAGGAATTTAGCCAAAGAACATCACATAAAATCTGCTATAATCATAAATGGAATAGGAATGCTTGAAGATGCTGTCATTGGCTATTTTAATGGCAAGGAATATTTAAAAATGAATATAGAAGAGCCAGCTGAACTTGTTTCACTACAGGGAAATATAGGTATGCATGAAAATGAGCCAGTGATTCATGCTCATGTAGCTTTGGCTTGTAAAGATCATGCTATAAAAGGGGGGCATTTATTTGAAGGAGAGGTTAAGGTAGTAAATGAAATTGTTCTTTATGTTTTAGAAAAATTGCAAATAAAAAGGGTAAAGAAAGGCAATCTCATGGAAATGGAGCTGGAATGAAATAATCTTGGGAAAAGGGAGTATTGAAAATAAAAAATTATTGCATGGAAAGATGTTATAAATTCTCTCCTGTATCCTGTATCAACTCATTTTTTCACAAATTTTTCTTTCATTTAACTTTAACTCGTAAATAATTTATATTTTGCAATGATAAATGCACATGTTTAATCCAAAAGCTGAGAAAATGCCAAGAAAAAAGCTTGAAGAATTGCAGTTAAAGAGGCTTAAAAAAATCATAAGATATGCTTACGATAATGTTCCTTTTTATAGAGAGAAATTCGATTCAGCTGGAGTAAGGCCAGATGATATAAAAAAGTTGGAGGATATAGAGAAAATTCCTTTTACAACAAAAGATGATTTGCGTAAAAATGCTCCTTTTGGATTGCTTGCACTGCCAATGGAAGAATATGTTGAACTGCATGCTTCTTCTGGCACAACAGGTGAGCCAGTTACAGTTTGCTATACGCGACATGATTTGGAAGTGTGGGCGGAGGTTATGGCTCGCTGTTTGGCTATGGCTGGGCTAACAAAAAAAGATGTTTTTCAAATTCCTATCCCATATGGAACATTCACTGGAGCATTTGGATTTCATTATGGCGGACAGAAAATAGGAGCTTTAATTGTTCCAACTGGAAAGGGAGATTCTGAAAGGCAAGTAAGGCTAATGAAATATTATAACGTCACTTTTATAGCGGGAATAGCCTCTTATGCAATGCATCTGGCAAATGTTGCAAAAAAAATTGGAATAGAACCTTCTGAGCTTAGTGTTAGAAATGGAATTTTTGGTGCAGAAATGTTTACCAAGGAAATGAAAAAAAGAATAAGCGAAACATGGGATATGGATGTTCATGATATATATGGGCTAACTGAAATGTGTGGGCCTGGTGTTTCTGCAGATTGTGATGAGCACGATGGCTTGCATTTATGGGAAGATCATTTTCTGGCAGAGATTATTGATCCAAAGACAGGAGAAAGGCTGGAAAAAGAGGAAGAGGGAGAGCTTGTTTTGACTACTCTAACTAAGGAAGGGATGCCTGTAATTAGGTATAGAACAAGAGATATTACTTTCATTTATGATGGATTGTGCAATTGCGGGCGTACCCATATAAAACATGCTCCAATAAAAGGAAGGAGCGATGACATGGTTATTGTAAAAGGAACAAATGTATTTCCCAGCCAGATTGAAGAAGCAATAATGAAAAATAGCAAAGTTGGAAGTGAATGGCTCATGATCATAGATAAAAAAGGAGACATGGATGAATTAATTGTGCAGGTTGAATCTAAGGAGAAATATAGCAAGGAGGAAAAGAAGAAAATAGCAGAAGAATTAAGAAAGGAAATAAGAATTATAACTACCTTAAATGCAAAAGTAGAAGTTTTGGATCCTGATACATTGCCTAGACACGAGGGAAAAGCAAAACGTGTTATAGATAAAAGAAAATAATTACATCTGCATCTTAACCATAACAACATCTGTGTCTATAAAAGAGAGCCATATTAAAAGAATAAAGAGTGGTGGGAAATAGACAAAAATAGCATTTGGATCCGCCTCTACATACAACATGCCTATAATGCTATCATTCTCTTCCTCTGCATATAAAAATCCAGCATTTCTTAATATAAATATGCCATTGAAACGCAAGCGATAGGATTTCCTCCATATTTCTTTTCCATTTTCATCTAATTTTATTAAAATGCCCTCAATCTTTGGAATCGTTTTTGTTCCAGCTAATAAATAACCATTTTTGGCAATATTACATGATGAAACTTCTATTCCTTTCTCAAATTCCTTTTCCCATTCTTTGTTTCCTTCACTATCAAATTTAATGCATGTATGTTCATGATACAGAATAAAGCCATTTATAGCTGGATATATAGAATATCCTATCCCATTCATCTTTTTCTTCCATAAAAGGGTGTCATTAAAATCATATTTGAATAGCAAACTGTAATTTCTACAAAATGTTATTGGTTGCTCAATGATAACATATCCATCTTCTAATCTAACAATGCCTGTAGAATAATTGAAACATTTATTCCATAAGATATTTCCATTACCATCTATCTTTACAACTATTGATTCTCCGTCTATATGGAGGCTGTGAAGGGAGAAAATAAAATTTCCATTAACGTTTACTATATATTTTGAGGCTTTAATAGGGAATGAAAATTCATAGCTTTTATTCCATTCTATTTTTCCATTTTTATTTAGCTTTGTTAAACTTGCTTTGCCATTACAACTAAAAAGAATGATATAGCTATCATTTTGGATGCAAATTCCCATATCTCCGCCATCTGTTAAAAATTTATTTTCCCATTCTTTGTTTCCTTTTCTGTCTATTTTTATTATTCTGCCATATGATTTATTTTCAAGTAAGTTAAGGCTATTTACCAAAACAACATGTCCATCACAAACTTTTTTCATAGCTATTCCACAATCAATACTGAAAGGCATTGAAACATTTACACTCCATTCAATTGAATTAATTGGTAAAATTAAAAGAAAAGCTACTATAAAACACCCAATTTTTGGTTGTTGCATATTTTAAAAA
>CAZBXJ010000055.1:3164-6053 GCA_964495775.1 uncultured Thermoplasmatales archaeon
ATGGAGCACTTTCTTTTCATCTCCTCCGCCTTTTTCTGCATCCTCCCTCCTTCATGGCTGAAAAGTATTTCGCTTCCTTTTCTTACTTTTATTTCAACAATGAATGATAAATCACCTCTTAATGCTACAATATCTGCAATGCCTAAAGAACCAGCTGCTCTTACCGTTATAAATGGCTTTTTCAATATTTTTTTATATTTTCTTCTCTCCTCTTCTCTCAAGCTTTTAATAACTTTATCAATGATTTCTTCATTGCCAGCCAGTATTTCTCTAAGCTCTCTTTCGTAAATGCTCAAGTTTAATATCCTCCTATTTTTAAGCTGGGATCTCCAAGTAAAACAAAGCTTTGGATAGTGTGTAAATGATATCTTTGATATGGTAATTTGAAATGTTCTACATATCTTGCAACAGCATATTGCCAAAGCTGGCCAAGCATATCATCTCCATTGCTATATGCTTCAAATAAGCCGAGTTGCATATATCCATAGCCGGATTCAACACAATCTGGCTCATCTATTCCATCTCCATCTAAATCTCCTTCATTTCCTGGAGTAGCTACAGGAAAAGCAGTGTAGCCAAGTGAAGCTATTCCTCCTCCATTGTATTTGCGAGCAAACCACCAGCTCAATCCTTCTGGAGCAGGGATTCCGCCTGTCCATGGATGGATGGTTAAGCTAACATTGAACATTGCTGTATGGCATCCTCCTAAAATAACTATAGGCAATTCCTCATTGAAGAAAGTTGGCAAATCCCATATTCCTATTCCTGGCTCCCATTTATCGAATTTATTGGGCTTATGAGTGCTCCAGTAAATTGGACTTCCATGTCCATGCAAAAGCATGAACATTGCTCCATTCCCTAAAGCTTCCTTTATATTCTCAGCTGAAACATCCATCTGGCTTGCATAAACTTTAGCGTATTCAAATCCCGGCAAATATTCTAAAGCTTTATCACATACTATTTCTCCTTCATATCCCTCTTGTTCAAAATTATCTCCTCCTGCAAGCACTACTCTTTTGCTTGTTTTGCTATTTTCATAGTTTATTATTTTTTCAATCATAAGCTTAAGTTCTGCTTTATTTCTGCATGCTAGCCTGCCAACATAAACATCTGGATACAAATCTAAATCATCTTGAAGATTTCCCATTCTCTTCCATTCTGAAAACAATCCATTTCCATCTGTATCCCATGAGGAAAAGCTATAATTTGCATCATATATATCTGCATAGTACAAATCGCTAATATACTTATTTTCATCAGCCCAGAAAACATGAACGTATCTTACGGGCATGAGCCATTCTTCTTTTATTCCAGGTTTTCTTCCTCCAACAAGTAAAACGTATTCTATTCCCCATTGTTCTATGGCATCTTTTATGAAATATTTTATCTTCTCTGGTTCATCTCTTCCCTGTGTTGCAAAATATTCGCCATTATATATGTCATCTAAGCCAACGATTATTGTTTTTATTCCATGACTTTCTTTGTGTTCTTTTAATGGAAGTAAATCATCTTTCCACTGGCTTGGGCAGATAATGAGTAAATCATATTCATCTTTGTTGAATAATGGTTGAGAAGGAGGAACATAATTAACTTCTATTTCAAAATTATTTGCTTTTAATACCTCTCCAGCTACATATCTTATTGGATAAAGATATAGATTTAGAATGGTAACATGCTTTCCATCCTTTATTCCTGCCATTGCATTCCATTCATACCATTTTTCAGGATATATAATATTCCTATCATAACTTCCTTCTTTTATTTCATATCCTGGCGGAGCAGGAATATAAGATGGCTTGAGATGCATATCAATGCTTTCAATGTCTTTTGCTTTGACTTCTACGCTAAATCTGCTTCCTGCTGGAAAAACATAGGTTTTTATATAAACTGGAATAACCGGCTTGTTTTCAGCAAGTAAAGTAGCATAATTTGTTGCAATCTCTTTTGCTTCTATTAATTCTATCTTTTCATCACTTTTTCTCATTTCATAAGGCATTCCTGCATTTCCAGCAATTAAAAATATAATTAACACAACCGCAACTGTTGATTTCATAATAGATAAATGGCTAAGTATTTTTAAATTTTCATATGAAATGATTTAACAAATGAAGAAGTGGTTATAATTGGTTGAATATTGTATGAAGAATTAATATGTTTCTATTTATTAACTTCAGGATTTCATATGAGATAATTTGTTAAACGTTATCACATGTATAATAAGCCCATTTCATATTTTGCTATCTGGAAATTGCTATAGCAACATTTCATTTTCTTTCATATGTTGCAACTGCCTCTCCATACTGAACTATATGTCCTTCCATAGCTTTTTCTAAGCTTTTCTTATCTGCTCCCGCTTCTAAATCAAGCATTTTATCCAAAGCATACACTTTAATATGATAATGATGCGGTTTTCCAGCTGGTGGGCAGGGTCCTCCATAGCCAATTTCTCCAAAATCATTTATTCCTTGCCTTGCTTTTATTGGCTCGCTTATTTCTTTTTCTTTTGGTATGTTTTCTGGTATTTCATTAGTAGGCTCAATATTCCAAATAAGCCAGTGAGTAAATGTGCGGAAGGGAGCATCTGGATCGTCCATTATAATGGCAATGGATTTTACTTCATTACTTAGCCCTTCAATTAAAATTTTTGGAGAAATATCTTCTCCATCGCAAGTATATTTAGCTGGAAATTTTTCAAACTCCAATTTTACCACCAATTCTTTCTTGCCTTCCTTTTTCACGCATCCTATTATGAATGGCAAAAGCAATATTACTAACAATGCTTTCTCCATGTTATTCAATAGCAAATATAATATTAATTTTTTTCTTTACGAGATCATCAACTTAAGAATAATTTTATAAAACTCCTCCTTTAATTTTTCCATGAACGAG
>CAZBXJ010000056.1:0-1573 GCA_964495775.1 uncultured Thermoplasmatales archaeon
TTTTTATGAAAAGAAATAGCTTTTAGGAATAGGAAGCAAGCGAGCCATTTTATATTTCATAACAATTTTTTATTATGAAATATGGTTATCCAGAGCCACCTTGGACTTACTCACCTAAGGAAATAAATGAATGGATAAATGCCTTATATGGAGGGCATAGGTGCAGAGAATCTAGGGTTGAAAGAGAGAAGAAATGGTTGAAAAATGTGAGAGTAGTTATTGATTTAAATGTTGAAAAGGAAATAAGGAAGCCATCAAACATTATTTTAAGGATAATTGGTATAGAAAAAATAGAAGAGCATTTTGAATTGTTGCCTACAGCAGAAATAATTTTGAGAGCATTAAGGAAAGCTGGTTATAGAGAAACAAAAATTAAAATTAAAAATAAGATAGTGGAGGGGAAAATAAAGAAATTAATGGAGGAGTTGGCAGAAAATTTGCAAGGAAATGAAATAGAAATTATTTCATATAACGATGGAAAAGCCACAATTAAGATAAGCAAGTTACATTCCAAAAAAGAACATTCGATAGAAGCAACATTTGATAAGATAAAAGAAAAGAATTTTCAGAAATTTTTGATATATATAAGAAAAAGATTACATGGAAAGGAGAGAATAGAGTAATCTAAAAAACAATGGAATAAGTGCTGTTATAGCATTATAGCATTTTCATGTAACAATATATCAAAAGTCGGTTCCCATTTGACGGACAGTTTTCAGAATTAACGAAATCCTTTTATACTCTTTTTCATTCAGTAACACGAAAATTAAAAAATTGTTACGGAGGTGAAAAATGGCTTGTTTCCTTGTTCCGGCTGGTGAAGCGGTTGTAGCAACTATAGCACAAAAGGCAGTGGGAAAGGAAAAGGCAGAAAAACTTAAGCTTGGATGGCTCAATACAATGCTTTGGGGAGGTGTAATTCTTTTAGCAATTGAACATATCTGGCATGGAGAAGTTGTTCCATGGCCCCCATTCTTGACAGCTATGCAAAATCCAGCAGATATTCCAGCAATGCTACATGAAATGGCTTTGGTTGGAGGGACAATGAGTATTGTAATAACACTAACATGGGCAATATTGGTTGCACTGCTTAGCTTGCCAGCAAAATTTGCAGAAAAGAGGGTTGTTAGGGATTAATATGTGGCTCGTAACAACAACTTTCGCAGCAGCAATAACTACAGTAATATGGTATATAAGCGATAAGGCAAGAAAAACGTATAAAATAGGATTTCTCAATCTCATACTCTGGGGCTCTGCAATAATGATTTTCGTTGACCATGTAATAGGCTACCTTACAGAAGGAGGAGAATTTATTGAGACAACGCCAAATGCAATGCTTCTTTCAATAATTTTAGTTATTGTTGCAATATTGCTCTGGGAACTCATGCTATTAATCAAAGACCCAAAAGGAGTGCTCAAAAGCTACGGATGATCTTTCCTTTATTTTTTTATTGCTATGAAAATTTATAATGCAGCAATATAGCCAATAACAAAATCTTTTTTCATTTATTGATGACAGGTTAAGAAAAATAAAAGGGAATTGTTATTGATAACTCTTTCATGCAATTGGATG
>CAZBXJ010000056.1:1673-4557 GCA_964495775.1 uncultured Thermoplasmatales archaeon
CTGCCAATCACTATTGTTTTCCCACTAAAGAAAATTTCTCTACCAAACAAATACAGATATCCTTCCGCAGGTCTTCTTATTTCTGCTTCCAATGAAACATAAGAATAAATGTTAGGCTCAGCATTATATTCATTTTTCCAAATTTCTACAACTTCCTTCAATCTAACCCATTTAATTAATCCTTGCTCCTCATAAGGTTTAAGCTCTCTGATTTTCTCCCTAAATTTTTCTATAAATTCATCATTTAGCATGAAATTTTGGCTAACGAATATTGTTTGGGTATAGATTTTATCTGGCTCAAGCTCTCCATTTTGTTGTTTTTGGAGGAAAATTTCCAGCGTTTTCCAGCTCCTCCCATATCCTCCTACATGGGGTAAAGGAGCATTGTCATCATGCTCAAGGAAATTTTCATTATCTTTTGGTTTCCATATGCCAGAAGCCCACAAAGTTTCCTCATTTTTGTGCCCTGCTGTGGAACCACCCCCATAAAATTTCTGCTTTCCATGTATAGTTGAAATGCCATCCATGCAAAGCATTTCTGAAATATTCAATCTTCGAATCCTCTGGAGGACAAGCAATAAAGCCCCCTACAGTATTGGATGAGGATACTCCTAAGCTATGAATGAGATAGGCAACATCAGCATAGTTATATGTTGTTTCATGAGCATGCGGATCAACTTCAAACCCTAGATCTTCTTTTAAATAGCAAATTAGATTTTTTTTCCATTGGTGGAAGGATTTCCCCTGTCATAAAGATTTACAGCCAATAAAAAATTCCAGTCAGATTGAAAATTGTATTTTACCCCTTCCTCATATAGCATGTTTGCAAATTTAACCACCGCCTCCCTATGCTCCCAGAAGGCGCTTTCATTTTTAACAAAATCTGGATACTGCCCGGCTAATGACTCTTCATTATGGGAAACAATAGAAATATATATTGTTGGAAATTGCTTGCTTTGCGACAGATGAATGTTTAGAAGAATAGCCATCATAGCTAAAACAATAGCAACTGCTTTCATAAAATTAAATTTGAAATAATTTTTTAAAGCTTAAGATTATAAACCGTGGATAGAAGCTTTATTATAAGACTTGTAATTAGCATTGTTTTACTCCCTAATAATTTATTTTATTGGTTGGGAGAAAATTGAAGAAGCTTTGCTAAATGCTAATCTTAAATTAATTTTGATTGCTGTCATTATAGAAAATCTTGGAGTTTTTATCACATCAAAAAGATGGCAAATCATGTTAAAAATAAGGGGGATTAATGTAAATTATGGAGATGCTGTAGCATATTATTTTATAGGGAGTTTTTTCAATGCTGTTATGCCATCTTCAATAGGAGGAGACATAATAAAAGCTTATAAATTGGGAAGAAAAGTAAGCAATGAAGAAGTTTTGCTTCTGTTTTCATGGACAGATTAATGGGATTAATTGCTCTACTCCTCATTGTATTCATCATAATTTTTGCATATCATAGTATTATTCCATACACAGCTATATGGTTATCCATTTTCTTTTCATTAGTAACAGCAATATCTCTTTTATTTTTGATTAAAACAAAAATTCCAGAAAAAATCATTGAATTTTTATTTAAAAAATGGGATAAAGCAAAGGAGTTTTTTCTTGGGATTGTAATAGCTATTAAGAACTATAAAAACAGAAATCTAATTTTAAAAGCATTTATAATTTCTTTATTTTATCAACTCATTTTAATTTTCAACAACTACATTTTAGCTTTAGCACTGGGAATAAAAACAAGCTTGGTTTATTTCTCCATTTTCATACCTATTGCTGAAATTTTGGTTGTTTTGCCCATTACCATAAGAGGATTTGGGATAAGAGAAAGCACATATGCAATATTATTTTCTTCTGTAGGCATAGATTATGCCAAATCTTTTTCAATGGGTTTCCTAAATCAACTTGTTAAAGTCTCTGTGAGCATTGTTGGAGGCATAGTGTATATTTTAAAAAGTTAAACTTCTTCGAATAAGAAATTAGATAGAACCTTTAGCCTCTCTTCATATTCTTCTGGATGCAGTATTCTAACTACAGCAGAAACACTGCCGAGCAATGAATTTCCATCTTGAGGAGTAAAGCAGAAGCCAAATACTTCATTGCCATCTTTTACTCTTACTGTTGGAACAACAACTACAGTTTGGTTTAAAATTCTTCCATAATGTCCATGGTCTCTTCCAAATGAAAACACAAGATTGGAAAGCTGCTTGTATGTCAATGCCACCCTCGGATTATTTCTAAATCTTTCTATAACTTCTTCCTCACTTGTTTTTTCCTTAACCTTTATATCAAACCAAATTGAATGCATGTATTGTGTATTTATTTTTAAGGCAGAAGAAAATATATCCAAATCTAAGCCCAAGGTATTGTACAAATACCACACATCTCTTGCATGATGTGTGCCAAATTTTTCGTCTTTGTGCTTATTTACATAAGGAGCTGGAATGAAACTGCTATCTTGGGAAATATCACTTGCTCTCCTTATACAAACAAATCTTCCAGATACAAGATTATCTTTACTTACATCCAAAGCAACGCATTTTATAGCTACAGCTATGTTATGAGTGTTACAGCTAACAATATGAATATACTTATCATCTTCTTTTAAAGCTTCGTCATTTATTCCCACAGCATATGGTTTTCCAAATCCAAATTCTGAACCCTGTGCCAGAAAAGCTTTCACCTTATTCTCGTATTTTTTGTAATATTTTTCCTTATTCTCCAGCCCTTTTCCTTTAGGTGAGCAATCCACAACAACCGTAGCTCTTTCTATGGCTTCCTCTGCAGTATATGTTGGCTCTAAACCAAGCTCTCTGAATTCTTTCACCATTTCTTTTCTTACAGCGAGAACTCCTCCCCTCCTTAAAAG
>CAZBXJ010000056.1:4657-5944 GCA_964495775.1 uncultured Thermoplasmatales archaeon
CCTCCTCCTGTTGAAATATAGGTAAATTTATCCTCCAGCCCAAGCATATTTATGGCAGCAACAGTGTGCCCCCCGCCAGCCATAGAAAATGCGTTTGAATTTGCTATTGCCTTCAAAATTTCTTCTGTTCCTTTCCTGTATTTTTCTTCCTCAAAAACTCCCATTGGACCAGAGATGAAAATAGAGGCTGCATTTTTTATTTCTTCCTTAAAAATTTTTATGCTTTCCTCACCAATATCTTTTCCATCTACTAAATCTACGGGAAGCAAAATTTTATCCTTGTATTTTTCCCATATTTCTTTTATATTTGCATCTATATCCATTTCTATTTTTCCCAACATTGCCAAAAAAGCATTTGCTGGCATTCCTCCAAGCATTATTTTATCTGCAATTCCTTTTTCCAATAAGTTCTTCATAACTTCAATTGCATTTTCATATTTTCCTCCTCCAAAAATGAAGAGGCGGGGTCTTTCAGCTTCTTTCAGCAGTTTTTCAACCATCTCAACTTCTTTTTGTAAAAGCCTCCCAGCAAAGGAAGGTAAAACAGGAATAAAACCAACTAAGGAACAATGTTTTCTGTGTGCTGCAGCAAATGCATCATTTACAAATGCATCAGCATATTTTGAAAGTTTTTCAACCATCTCCGCTTTTGCATGCTCCTCAATGCTTTTTTTCTCCATTTCTTCTTTACATTTTCTCACATTATCAAGCAATAAAATCTCTCCATTTTTCAGCCCTTCAATTTCCCTTATTGCTTTTTTACCATACACATCATCAACAAATTTTATCTCTTCCCCCATAAGCTTTGCCAGTTCTTCAGCATGTTTTTCCAAGCTTGTAAAATCCCATTTTCCTGGTCTGCCCTGATGAGCAAGCATAATCACCTTTGCATTTTTTTCCTTTAACTCCCTTAAGGTTGGAATAATTTTCTTTATTCTCCAATTATCCATAATTTCCAATGTCTCTGGATGGAGAGGAGAATTTATATCTACTCTCAAAATAACACTCTTTTCCCTAAAATCAAAATCATCCATAGTGGGCAACATGATGGGAAAAGTGATAATGAATAAATAAATTTTTGCCTACAGTCTTTCAAGAACCATTTCTGCAACTTTTTTTCCTGATAATAGCATTCCTCCAAATATAGGTCCCATTCTTGGCGCCCCCATAACAGCATTAGCTGCCATTCCCGTCACATACAATCCTGGAAATACCTCGCCAGTATTCTCTACTGTTTTTCTCTCTCCTTCATCAGCCCACATTGCCTTCTCTCCCTCAATTTTTCCT
>CAZBXJ010000057.1:0-5928 GCA_964495775.1 uncultured Thermoplasmatales archaeon
CCCAATTACACATTTTTGTAAAAAATATATAAAATGGACAGCTTATCAAATGTGGGAAGAATAACTGTTCATTTGGAATAATAAGATATCTTGTCCTCACATCCTCATCACAAAATTTTTTAGCTATGCAATAATACATATTGATGAAAGAAGTGCTTCGCATCAGAGACATTATGAATCCGAGCCCAGTCATTATAAACAAAAAAGCCAGTGTTTTAGATGCAACAAAAGAAATGAAAAGTGAAAAAGTAGGGAGCATAATAGTTGTTGAAGATGGAAAGCCTATAGGTGTATTAACAGAGAGTGATATTTTAAGGAAAATAGTCGCTGAAGAAAAAGATCCATCAAAAATTTCTGTTGAAGAAGTGATGAGCAAACCTCCAATAACTATATCTTCCAATGCAACTATTGAAGAAGCTGTTAGGCTTATGGGGAAGCATAAAATAAGGCGACTCCCAGTTGTTGATAAAGGAAAGCTTGTTGGAATGGTTACTGAAAAAGATATAATGCAATCTTCACCTCTTCTTTTGGATATAATTGAAGAATGGGCTGAAATTGTTAAAGAAAGGCTTTCATATAGAGGAACTGGCAAAACAATGGCTGGGAAATGCGAAGAGTGTGGTATGCTTTCCAGCAGACTTGTTGATGTTAATGGTCGCTTATTGTGCGAGTCATGCGCAGAATTAGTGAGGTGAAATTTTTATGAAAGTAGGAGATGTAATGACAAAAGATGTTATATATGTAAGTAAAAGTGATGATTTGAGCCATATTTTGCATTTAATGGAAAAGCATAATATAACAAAGCTTCCAGTTGTGGAGGATGGTAAAGTTGTTGGGATAGTAACAGATAATAAAATCGCAGATAAACTTGGAAGTATAAGAAGTAGAGGAATAACAGCTTCACGCCTCCACGCCTCTTCTGTAATGGAAAAGGATTTTGAAGTTGTTTCACCAGATACAGAAATTGTGGATATTCTTGCTACTGTTGGCGAACCAGGCCCAACAATGCTTCCAGTTGTTTCAAATGAGCATTTGGTGGGGGTTGTAACAAAAGCAGATTTGTTACCATTGGTAAAGAGTGAGGAAAGCATAAAGGAAATTATGACCTCTCCAGTTATAAGTGTAAAGCCAGATGAAAGAGTTGTTCATGCCCGCCGTCTAATGCTTGATAATGATATAGCAAGATTGCCCGTTGTTGAAGAAGGGAAAGTGGTTGGGATAATTGCAGACAGGGAAATTGCTTTTGCTTTTGCCAATCTTAAAAAAAGCATAAGCTTGGGACATCAACATCATCAATTGATGAATTTGCTTGTTAGAGATGTAATGAAAACTCCAGCGATAACAGCAAGAGATAACATTACCATAAAAGATGCGGCAGAAATAATGATAAAGCATGAAATCGGTTGCCTGCCAATTGTCAGAGGAAATAATAAAATAGAGGGAATTGTAACAAGAACAGATTTGTTAAAGCATTTACTTAAAGAGCTAAAGAAGGGGTAAATTTTTAAGCCATTCTATATCGCTGAAATAAAGCATCCTTATATCATCAACATTAAGCAAAATCATCGCCATCCTTTCCAAGCCAAGCCCCCAGGCAAGCACCGGAGCTTTTGCATTAAATGGAAGCGTTACCTCCGGTCTAAATATTCCTGCTCCTCCAAGCTCTATCCATTTTCCATTCCACTCTACCTCCACCTCCAATGATGGCTCAGTATATGGAAAATAAGAAGGTCTAAATCTTATTTTCTCAAATCCCATTCTTGTATAGAATTCCTTCAAAATACCTTTTAACATTCTAAAATCTGCATTTTCCTCATATATTATTCCTTCTATCTGATGAAATTCTGGCAGATGGGTGGCATCTATATTCTCCCTTCTGAAAACTCTTTCTATAGAAAAAACCTTCGCAGGTGGTTCTGGATGCTGAGCTATATATCTTATGGTATTTACTGTAGTGTGTGTTCTTAGCAAAGCTTTTTTTGCTTCCTCATAATCAAATTTATACCTCCATCCCTTTGAGCCTGTTTCACCGCCTTTTTCATGGACTATAGCTATTTTTTTAATCAATTCTTCATCGATTTCTATTTTATTTGGTTTTTTGCAGTAAAAGGTGTCCTGCATATCCCTTGCTGGATGATCTTGCGGAATAAACAATGCATCCATATTCCAGAAAGCAGATTCAACATAACTTCCTCTAATTTCTTTAAATCCCATCTGAGAAAAAATTCTTCTAATTTTTTCTATTAGCTGTGTCAACGGATGCAGTTTTCCGGGATATATGGAAGGAGCGAATGCTTTAACATCATATTTTCTAAATTTCTTCTTTTTCCATTCTCCACTCCTTATTATTTCAGGAGTTAGCTGAGAAATTTCCTCCTCAATTTTAATTCCCTGTTTAACAATTTCCCATCCTTTTTCTGTAAGATATATTTTCCTCTTTGCCCTCCCTTTTTCTTTTATGGCTTCTCTCCTCTTAAGTATTTTAGCTATCTCTTCCTCTATAACCATTCCTTCAGCAACTTTTTCCAAAGCCTCTTCCTCTGGCTGTTTTTTATTTATTTCTTCCTTACCTTTTTCAGTTAGAATAACATATCTTTCCCCATTCTCCTTTACAATTTTGCACCAATTTTTTCTAATTGCCCATCCTATTGCAATGGCAACATTTTCCTTTCCATATTTTTTTTCAAGCTCCTCTACCTTTATCTTTTCTATTCCCTTCAAAATTTTCTTTTCTGGCAAGCCTTCCTCTATGAATTTTTTTCCTTCCTCTGTTAATTCATATTCTTTAATGTATTTTTCCTCTATTCCCACCAATCCTTTACTTTGTAGCCATGATGCAGCATTCATTACTTTAACTAATTCCATGTCAATTTCTTCCGGCTCTGCTTTGCCCCCCTTCTTTTGCAATTCTAAGAGTAATTTTTTTTCTAATGGTGACAAAGTTTCCATACAAATTGTATTGCATATACAATTAAAATTCTTTTCCAAGATTTGTTGTTTTCATTGCTAAGCTAACACAATTTAAAAAATCATCAAGTGTATGAAGCAAAGAAAGAGGATTTTCTGCCAATGCTTCTGCAACAATAAATTTTCCCTCAACCTTCATTTTTATATAATTTTCATTCTCAGGTTTAACAGCTTTCGCAACAACTTTTGCTTTTTGGTTGCTTTCACAATCAATATACACTTTTCCCTTTATTCTCATCTTCCATTTCCTCATATATTTTAATGAGTTTCTCAGCCATTTTTTCAATGCTGTATCTTTTGGCATATTCAAAAGCTTTTCTGCCAAGCTCCTTATTTTCTATAGCCATCAATATTTTTTCAGCAAACTCTTTGGCATCGTTGGGCTTAAATAAATAACCATTCTTCCCATCTTTAACAAATTCTGGAATGGCTTTTGCTCTAGCAGCAACAACCGGCGTGCCAGAAGCCATTGCCTCAAGCGCCACTATTCCCTGCGTTTCATATGTTGAAGGAAAAGCAAAAACATCCCCTGCCTTATAATAATCTGGAAGTTCCTCATCCTTAACAAACCCCGTGAATACGAAATGATTTTCCAATCCCTTTTTCTTAACCAATTCTTCCAATTCTTTTTTTGCTGGTCCCTTCCCAACTATAACAAAGATGGCATCCACTTTTTTTAATATATATGGAGCACTTTCTATAAGCAAATGGATGTTTTTTTCTTTAACTATTCTTCCAACATGGAGGATTATTTTTTTATCCCCAAATTTTTCCTTTATCCTCTTTCCATTACTTCTGCAAAATCTTTCTATTTCTATTCCTGTAGGAAGTATTTTAATTTCCTTATTCGTTAGATTTTTTAGCTTGTCTGCAACATACTGGCTGGGAGCAATTATACAGCAACATTTACTGAAATAGAATTTAAGCCATTTTCTTATTCCTTCTTTTGCCAATTCCTGCAATTTTTCATTTTTAAAAGCAAAATAAACGGATTCATCAATAAATGTATGAAATGTAAAGGCAAGGGGAGCATATTTTGAGGCGGTAATTGCATTCATTCCAATAAAGCCTGGAGAATGAGAATGAATAACATCTGCTCCTATTTCATTTATAATTTTTTTTGTTCTTTTAAATGCAGTGAAAAGCGTATTTGCTGTTGGAAAAAATCTGTAATCAGCATACTTTTTCCAGATTTTCATTTCATAATAGATTGTATTGTTTTCTCTTTTGTTTTCATTTCCCGGAGCAAAAATGTAGATGTTGTGCCCTTTCTTTTCCAGCGCTTTTTTAAATAAAAGCAAAGAAGTTACCACTCCATCTCTTGCTGGGAGCCATGTTTCAGTAAACCATGCTATCTCCATTTTTCACCGCATATTTTCATTGCAATAACTATTGCAATCAATGCCAGAGCTTCACCAGCTATTACATCTGTTAGCCAGTGTATGCCGAGATATAAAGTTGCAATTGGTATTGAAATAGCAAAAAGAGTAGCTACATACTTATATCTCTTGTAATTTTTTATCCAGGCGGTATATGCCATTATAGCAGATAAGCATGAATGCAAGCTTGGAAAACAATTGTTTATTGTTGTAAATTTAAAAAATAAAAATGTAATGCTTGGCCAAATTTCTTGGAGGCGAAAAGCAATAATTTTGCCATCATACCAATGGTAGTTTTGACTTGCCCACCATATATCATGAACGGGAAAGAAAAGAAGAAATGGCAAAGCTATGGATATTCCTATTGCATATGATATTACAGCTAATTTCAAAGCCTTAATATCTTTTGAAATGATATAGAGAACTGGTGTAAAATATAGAAGAAATGGAAAAGCCAGCATATAAACGAAAACAAAATAGTAATCTAAAATTGGATTTTGAATTGCCTGAAAAGCATGAACAATATCTCCCTCTATTGTGTATATTGCTTTGGTAAAATCTAAGTTGAACTTTGCTGAGATTAATGTATCTATTTTCACTTCTGCTATATGAATGGCTGAAACCGCAAAGAAAATCATAATAAGTATAAAAAGATGAAAAATATCCTGAGCATTTAACCTATGCATTCTTTTTTCTTTAAACAAAAATATGCCTACTATAGCCATAAATAAGTTTGCAAGCAGGAAAGCATTAATCCCCATTTAAAAAGTAATAGCCCTCTCTTTTAAGTAATTTTCTAATTTTAAAAATTTCATCTGCAATCTCATACTCAAAAGATGGGTATTTTTCCATGCCATTTTCAGTTATAAAAAAGGAAATTAGATTGGCTGGTGTAAAATCAAAGTAAAAGTTTTTTATTTTAACTGGTGCATTTCTCCATATTTCATTGGGATTTTCTTCTTTTATAAAAACAAAAGGGAATGTTTTAAATGTGCTGGCAAAAACGATAAATGGTTTTTTCTTTTCCTTTGCCACCAAAGCCAAAGCATAAGTACCAACTTTATTCACAATGCCTTTGCCAAGTATGGCATCTGCTCCAACTGCAACAAAATCTGCTTTTTCAACAAATGAAAATAACATTGCATCTGCTGTTAATACAGCCTTATTTCCAAGCTCCTTAGCTAATAAACGCCCCTCATAACGTGGGCGCCCCTCGCTACAGATAACTTTTACGTTGCAATTTTGTAAAATTTTCGAAAGAATGGAACTTCTGCTATAGGTTAAAACTGTTTTGTATTTTTCGAAAAATTTTATTCCATTTTCTATAACTTTTTTGTTCGCTCTCTCCATCTCTTCAAATTTTTTTATTGCTTTTTTCCCGTATAAGAAAGCAAAATTTGCTATATTCCATATGGAAGCCATTGAAGGATATAAAGAAAGCAATCTGTAGCATTTATTGAAGAGCTCTTTTTTACCCAAATAATTTTTAATATAATTTGTAGCTTTTCTTTCAATTTCTGAAGCTCCGGAAATTTTATCCTGTTTCATAAATAAAATATTGGTAGCATTTATATAGAAATTT
>CAZBXJ010000058.1:0-5916 GCA_964495775.1 uncultured Thermoplasmatales archaeon
AGAAAAACAGGATAAATTGAATTTTTATTAGTCACTATGTAATAAGTTGAGTTTGATGCAATAAATACTTCTTTTTCAGCAATTTTTCCTCCACTGTATGCAATAATCTTATACTTTGCTGGAGGTAAAACATTCTTCTCAAATTTTCTGTTCATTCTTTCAAAAACAATTTTTCCATGAATAGGAAATCCTCTTCTGTCATATAATTTAACTTTAACTTCATATTCTGCAGGAAATGTAATGTTGATTTTCCCAGGAATAACAACTTCCCTTCTAATCTTAAATGATTTATAGTTTATGTATAAATCATATCTGCCTTTGGGCAAATCACTGAAAATTATTTTACTTTCCTTTTGCCTTCCTTCTATATACTCCTTTTCCCTCATTTTGGAGCTGGTTAAAAAGGCAGAGAGATTTATTCCTACAGGTAAGCCAAATTTATCTTTTATTATTGCTGTAAAATCATACAAGCTAAAATTTACCTTAATTTGTTTGTAATAGAGAAGAGTAATATTTCTGTCTTCCATTAAAAAACCTTTATAAAGAATTTGCACCCTATAATCTTTTAATGCTGGTAACTCCAGCAATATTGAATTATTTTCCATATACTTTTCAAATAGCAAACCATCCTTGAAAATTTTAATTTTGCAACCTTTTTTAGCTTCTATACCTAAATATCCCTGGAAAGTGCAAAAAATATGGATTTTTTTATTCTCAAAAAGCTCAACATATTTTATTCCTATAAGTTTTTCATTTCTTCCAACCCAATAAACTTTTACCGTATAATTTCCCTCAGGGAGTTCAAAATTTGCTTTTCTAAAATTAACAGCACTTCTTGCCACAATTCCCTTTTCATTTAAAATTTCTACTTCAATATGAGAAATGTTTATTCCCAGCAATGCTGAAATATGTCTTGCAAATGGTAAGGAAAAGCGCCAATGCAGAGCAACTGTCAAATTATACTTTTTCTCCTCTTTCACCCCAAATTCTCCTGCCGAAAAATTTCTATACTGCAGGAAATTGTAAAAAGCCTCCGCTTCCTTTTCCAGCAATTCATATTTTCCTGCAAAGAATTCAACCAACCCTTCATAAACAATGCCTTTCTTTATTTCCCCTCCTAAGCTCACGCCTCCGCCATCTATTTCTAGCCCTGGAACATCTATTTCCTCCTTAACTCCTGCACTTACTCTTAGCTCCGGAACAATTAAAGCATATGCATTTTTCTTATCATCTATGCATATCCATCCATTTTCTCCAAGTTTTATGTTATCTGAAGGAGCTATAATCCATTTCATTTCTTTGCTTTCTGGATTGCTTTCCATTCTATATTCCTCTATTCCTCTCCCTCCCTTTAAATGAATATATGGTAAAATTTCGCCGATATTAAGTTCTTTAATTGTTTTGCTCCTAGATTTCAAACAAAGCATATAAAAGTATGTGCCAATTTTGTTCATACTCTCTTCACTTTCATGCTGGACAAATGCAAAAATTCTTCTTCCATTTTGGCAATGATAATAGCTGTAAATTGCTTTTGTTTTCATTTTTCCATCTTCTGATGCACTTTCTATTGCAACTCTAACCATTAAATTTCCATCGATCAAAATTTTCTTTCCAATTAATTTTTCATCAGTTCCAATTTCTTTTCCATCTGAAGCAAAAAAAGCAAAAGAAAACATTTGATCAATATTGTTTAAATTAAATTCTTCAGCCCCATCTTTTAGCTTAACTACTTTATTAGCCATTTCTATGCCTAATACATTTCCTTCCTGACAAATAGCAAAAACAAGCTCATTTTCATCCCTTATTTCATAAAAATTTAATTTGGCGTAATATCCAGGGATAGGTTCAATGTAATAATAATTTTCATCAACCCTAACATGATCCCTGTAATTTATCTCCCTTACTTTTTCTCCATATTTTATTATATATTCACCTTTTCCTTGGTAAAGAAAAACAATATTGCATGCTTTGAGAAATTTTCCATCAAATTTTAAATCATAAATCTGGCTTTCAATTTCCTTTCCTTTATAAAAAACTCTTATGCTATGCTTTTTTTCATTTATTCCATAACATGGATTTTTAAATTCAATGTGTATGTCAACAGGCTGTCCTTTCATGTAATCTGGATAATTCAGCAAAATTTTTTCATAATATTCCTCCTCTCCTTTAACATTTATGGGTAGCAAAGCAAGAAGGATTGCTATGAGTATTAATTTTTTCATTCTTTTAAACATTTTATCAACCATACAACTATTATTATAAGTAATGCTATCAGCGTAATGTTTGGAATGAAAAGCATAGAGCCAATTGCTATAGCCACCAAAAACCATTGCCTATGGAAACACTCGCCATATGCTTTTAAAATTGTAGCAAGAGATAGGGTTGAGATGCCAAGCAGCCAAGCTATGTGGTGGCGGGAATAAGCAAAGATGGTAAGCCCCAAAATAATGGTGGCATCAGCAAACATATCAAGAGTGAAATCCAAGTTATTCTCTTCTTTTTTCAATTTCCTTAATTTTTCTTCCCAATTTTCCATGAGGGCAATAAAAAATATTATGATGCTCCCGGCAAAAATAAAAATATATTCTTTTGGGAGGTAAAACAGAAAAGCTATAATGGCTAAAAGGAAGGAAGCAATTGAAATTTGCTGAGGCATTAGATATGTAGATTTCAAAAATTCGTCTATTTTCCATTTATAAAAATTTTTTATCTTTTCCAAATCTTCTTCACTTTTAATTTCAACAGCCTCTACCCCTACAATTTCTTTCTTTCCTTTAAATTTATCTCTGCCAATATATCCTATTAAATTCCCATCTTTTCCTATAAAATAGTTCCCTTTCATTTTAAAATTTTTTATCCAGGCATTTCCCTTTATTATCAATGCATCTTCTTTCAAATCCTTTAGACTTCTTATCATTTTAACATCTGGAGCATATTTTTTATATTTTGCAGGATAAACAGCAACTTCAAAACCCATTTTCCTAAAAATTTCAATGTTTCTTTGGAGCAAGGTTTTTCCATTTATTTTGAATAAACTCTGCTTATTTGCCAGAATTATAACTTTCATTATAGCTAATAAATGCATGCAATAAAAATTTTAATTAAAGCTTCTTTTAAAGCAATGATAAAAATCATTTGTGAGGGAAAAATTAGGGAAGATTTTATAAAAAGGGGTATTGAAGAATACATAAAAAGGATAAGGAAATTTGTTAAAATTGAAATTGGGCAGAAGGTACTGGAAGATTGTGATTACAAAATTTTTTTAGATGAAAATGGAAAGGAAATGGATTCCATGGAATTTGCCAGTTTCCTTAAAAATTTAATGATGAATTACAAAAAAATTTGTTTTTTTATTGGAGATTGGAAGGGAATAGAAAAAGAAAAATTTCTTCAAGCAGATTTTATCCTTTCTCTTTCAAAATTCACATTTCCATATCAACTCTGCCCTCTCATCCTTCTTGAACAGATATACAGGGCTATAACCATAATGAAAGGAATATCATATCATAAGTGAAATAAAGAGGCTGTATAAAATGAATGAATGGAAATGTTGCCCTAAGTTCTCTTTGCAATGTTAATGAATGAAAAATGAAGAAATGCATTGTATGAGAAAATTGCCATATCAACATTTCTTCATTGCGATTATTCAATCCAGATAAATGGGCTTCGTCGAATAAATGAAAGAAAAGGTTGTCATTAGCCTATTGCATAGGAGAGAATTTACTGTGACAACATCTCATTTCATTAATTTTTCATCAACCTCAGATAAATGAAAATGTTGCTATGCTATTATTGCATAGGATCATCACAGCAATATTTTTCATTTATTTTTACAACTCCTCAAAATACAAAATAATAAAGCTTAATAATGGTCAATGGATTTATCTTAAGGTGATTCAATGGATATTATAGCATTCATAGCTGGATTAATTGTGGGTATAGTTGCTGTTTCTGTAGCTGTAGAATTTGCCTGGAAGAAAAGTGTTCCAGAAAAAACTTGCAAGATAACAAGAAAATGGAATTTAGCAGAGCTGAGAAATCCTTTAATAGTTGCTGAAAAACTAAATGTCAGTCCGCCAGCAGACGCAAAAGTTGTGGTGGCTACGCCTTCTCCTCTTGCGAAAAAAGCGAGGGAAAATCCGGATGCGGTTGGGAATTTTGCTGTTGGATTAAATAAGGCTTATATTTTTGCAGGGGAAATTAAGGAAGGGCAGATTGCAATTGTCACATCAGATGATGACATTTTGAGGGAGTTAAGAGATACATTCTATGAATTTTATAAGGTTAAGGAAAAAGTTGTATCATATGTACCAAAGAAAGGAAAGGTTAAAATTAGAGGGATTGTAAAAGCTGTATTTCCATACAGAGATGGCTATCTAATGAGGATTTCCTATGAGGGAGGTCTTGTTGGAGTTTTACTTAACGAAAGAATGGATGTGGAAGGAAGGAAAGTTGAGGTGGAAGGAGAGGTTATAGAACATCCATTTATAAAGCCAACCAACATAACTGTATTGGATTAAATGAGCATACTAATAAAAGATTCAATTATAGTTATGCAGAACGTTGGCAATGAAATCATTAGAGGAGATATTTATATTGAGGATAATAAGATTGTTGAAGTTGGAAAGGTAAATGTTGAGGCAGATTTTGTAATAAGAAATAGGCTTGTAATCCCTGGCTTAATAAACATGCACACTCATTTGCCCATGACTTTATTAAGAGGATATGGCGACGATTTGCCTTTGGAAGAATGGCTTACCACAAGGATATGGCCAATAGAAGCGAAGTTAAAGGCGGAGCATATTGCAATAGGGACAAAACTTGCTTTCATGGAAATGGTGAGGAGTGGCACAACATGCTGTAATGACATGTATTTCTTTGAAGATGTAATTGCAAATGAAGCAAAAAAGTTTGGGATTCGTTGTTATGCTGGCTTTAGTTTAATTGACTTCGACACCCCGGAAATGAAAAGTGAATGTTTGCCATCAGAATGTGAGAATTTTGTAAAAAAATGGAAAAATGATGAGCTTGTTGAGCCAGTTGTTGCTCCTCATTCCACCTATGCTTGCTCACCGGAAACTCTGCAAAAAGCTAAGGAAATTGCTGAAAAACATGATTGCTTTATCCACATTCATTGCTCCGAAACGAGGCATGAAGTATATGATGTTTTGAATAGATATGGAAAGCGCCCCCTCCAGCAAATCAAAGACAATGGATTGCTCACAGAAAAAACGATGCTTGCCCACTGCGGATGGATTACCAAGGAAGAAGTAAAGGAAATTGCTCTATCCAATGCATGCGTTGTTCATAATCCAGTTAGCAACATGAAGTTGGCAACAGGAGGATATACGCCTCTGCCAGAATTAATGGAGGCGAATGCAGTTGTAACATTGGGAACAGATGGCGCTGCAAGTAACAATAAGCTTGATATGTTTGAAACAATGAAATTTGCAGCTTTAATTCATAAGCATCATAGATGGGATGCTTCCATTGTTAAGGCTCAGGAAGTTTTGGACATGGCAACTGTCAATTCCGCTGGATTTCTTGAGCTAAATGCTGGATGCATTGAAGAAGGAAGGCTTGCAGATATTGTATGCATTGATTATAAAGCTGCAAATTTAGTTCCTTTACACAATGTTATTAGCCATCTTGTTTATGCTATGGATGCCCATAATGTTTCTGATGTTATTATAAATGGAAAACTTATTCTTCACGAAAAGAAGTTTTTGAATATTGATGAAGAAAAGGTTTATGAAGAAGCAGAAAAAGCCAAGGAAGATTTGTTATCGGAATAAGTTTTTATGAAATCATTGCTCCATCTCCATTTCATGCTCTCTGAATCTTTCTGGATTGTTAAGCAGTTCTTGCAAATTAATTCTTAGCAATTCTATTAACTCTTCCATTGTTATATCCACT
>CAZBXJ010000059.1:0-5893 GCA_964495775.1 uncultured Thermoplasmatales archaeon
TCTCCAAATTGTTTTTATATTATGCCATTTTTCTTTCCATGGAATATAAAGTAAAAGACATTTCATTAGCAAATGAAGGAAAAAAGTTGGTGAAATGGGCAGAGCAACATATGCCAGTTTTAATGGATATAAGAAAAGATTTCGAAAAAGATAAGCCATTAAAAGGAATAAAAATTTCAGCTTGCTTACACGTTACAAAAGAAACAGCTGTTTTAATAGAAACCTTAAAGGCTGGAGGCGCAGAGATTGCTTTAGCTGGTTCAAATCCCCTCTCAACCAATGATGCTGTAGCTGCCTACTTAGCAAAAAATGGCATAGCTGTATATGCATGGCGTGGAAATCATGAGGAATATTATTGGTGTATAGAGAAGGCATTAGAAATTAAGCCAAACATTACCTTAGATGATGGTGGAGATTTAGTCACAACTCTGCATACAAAAAAGCAGGAATTGCTTGGCAATGTTATTGGAGGAACAGAAGAGACAACAACTGGAGTAAAAAGGCATAGAATAATGGAAAAAGAAGGTGTGCTAAAATATCCAATTATTGCTGTAAATGATGCATATACAAAATATCTTTTTGATAATAGATATGGCACTGGGCAATCCACAATAGATGGAATATTGCGAGCTACTTCATTGCTTTTAGCTGGAAAATATTTTGTTGTGGTCGGCTATGGATGGTGTGGGAAGGGGCTTGCTAATAGGGCGAGAGGAATGGGAGCAAGAGTAATAGTATGTGAGGTAGATGAAATAAAAGCTTTGGAAGCTGTTATGGATGGATTTTTAGTTATGCCAATAGAAAAAGCTGCTGAAATTGGAGATATTTTTGTTACTGTTACGGGCAATAAGCATGTTATAGATGCCAATGCAATTCAAAAAATGAAGGATGGCGCCATATTAGCCAACTCTGGTCACTTTGATAATGAAATAAATGTGAAATGGTTGGAGGAGAATAGCATTGAAAAAAGAGGGGCAAGAAAAAATGTTGTTGAATATAAGCTTGAGAATGGCAAAAAAATTTATTTGCTTGCAGAAGGAAGGCTGGTAAATTTAGCATGTGCAGAAGGACATCCTCCAGAGGTAATGGATATGTCATTTGCCAACCAGGCTTTAGCTGTAAAATGGCTGGTTGAGAATAAAGGAAAACTTGAAAATAAGGTGTATAGAGTGCCACATGAAATTGATAGGGAAGTGGCTAAAAGAAAGTTAAAAACAATGGGAATAGAAATAGATGTGCTAACAGAAGAGCAGAAGAAATATTTGGAGAGTTGGCAAGAAGGAACATGAAGGAGGTTGCTGAAGAAATAATAAAATCGAAATTTTGCATTGCTTTAACAGGAGCTGGAATATCAACAGAATCTGGCATTCCAGATTTTAGAAGTAAAGATGGACTATGGAGCAGATATGATATAAATGAATATGGCTATTTACAAAGTTTCTTAAAAAATCCTGCAAAAGTATGGAAAATGCTGGCTGAGATGGCAGAGTTGTTTGAAAAAGCAAAGCCAAATCCAGCTCATTATGCCTTGGCAGAATTAGAAAAGCTTGGATTGCTTAAGGCAGTAATTACTCAAAATGTAGATGGATTGCATCAGGAAGCTGGAAGTAAAAAAGTTATTGAATTTCATGGCTCCTTTAACACCCTTACCTGTTTGAATTGTGGAAAGAAATATAGCAAGGAAGAAATCAATTTAAAAAATCTTCCGCGTTGCACCTGCAATGGAATTCTTAAGCCAGATATAGTATTTTTTGGAGAGCCTATTCCAACAAAAGCATTAAATGAAGCTTTTGAACTAGCAAGCAAAAGCGATTTGATGCTTGTTATAGGAACATCCTGCGCTGTTTATCCTGCAGCAGAGCTTCCAATTATTGTAAAAAGGAATGGAGGGAAAATAATTGAAATTAATAGGGAAGAAGGTGAGTTGAGTTATCTGGCAGATTATAAGCTACTTGGCAAAGCAGGCGAAATTTTGCCTAAATTGGTGGAAGAAGTAAAGAAATTAATGAAGATTAAGGAAAGATAATGAAAGATGGGTTGGGAAAATGAAAAGATGTGCTCCTTTTCATAATGTTGCCAATGTTTTTACAATGTTATCATTTCTTTCATAAATGAAAAAGATGTTACGACCTCTATGCAATCTCGCCAATGTCATCTTTCCTTATCATTCATTTTGATAATTGAAAAAATTGAATTGATAAATTGAAAATGAATACTGTTTTTCATGATGTTGCTAATAACAATTTTTCTTTCATCTTTTATACTGTTGCTTTTATTTCTTCTGCAGCTCCTCTTTTTATTAAAATATTTGCTAAATCTGGAGGTAAGGCAATAACATCTTCTTTCCTCAAATTATATTTTTTCATATCACTTCCAACAAATTGAGGAATATCTTCCAAAACTCTAATTATAATGAATTCTTTTTCTCCGCTTTCAAATACTCTCTTCCTATGCTCTTTTAATAAAGTAACTAAGGAATCATAAAATATTTTTTCTTCCCTTGTCAAATTCTCTGGCGCTGCCTTCCCTCCTCTTACCGCTGATAATGCCAAAAGAATGATTTTTTTCTCCCTCCTTTCAAATATACTCTCCAATATTCTTCTCGTATTTCTCAATTCATCTGTAAGCAAAAGCAATTTTTTTGAAGATGGATTTTTCAATTTTTCTTCCTCTATTTTTTCCTCAAGCTCTTTTACATATTCATATGCTAACTTATAAAAATCAATGCCTACATCTGTAAGATGTGAGGAGGTTTTTTCTCTTTGTTCAATGTTTCGAAGTTTTGAATAACTTAGCATAAAGTTAATACATGAAATACTTAAATATTAATACCTCATTTATTACCATGTTGAGGAAGCTTCTCCCGTTAGCAATATCAATAATGTTTATTTTTCCAGCAATAGCACAGGAAATAGAAGAACTTCCCTCTGGTTTTGAAGGAGTTTCATGGACAAAAGTAGTTCCTATAAAGAAAGCATGCTTTGTAAGATTTGATGAAAATAGTTTGGTAGATGATTTTGCCTATATGGCGGCGGTGCCTGCAAGCGTATTTTATGATGAAAAAACAAAGAGAATTTTCTCCTATCCACTGCTATTCTATGATGATTATAAAAAGGGAAGTAAGGAGGAATTATCATTGAATGCAAGGCAAGGTTTAGATTATTTCATGGAAGATTGGCTGAGTTATTGTAAAAATTTAAAGGAAATAGAAGCAATAAATGTCGATAAAATACCATGGAAGGCTGAAAATTATACTTATATAAAAAGCAATGATATCTATGAAATTTCTAGCCAAATTGCATTACATGACTGGAGCTATAGCGATGATGCTGTTATAGCTGTAGTTGGAAATGTTGCATATGGCAGTTATAATGCAACTTCTGGTGAGCTAAAAGGAAAAATATCTCCAAAGGAAATTAAAGAAATAACATTAACTGGAATAAAGCAAGATAGCATCGCTCCTCAATATCAAGATTTTTATGTTCCAGATGGCTATAAGTATATAAAAGCTGATTTGTACTGGCCATGCAAAAGCTGGCTCCCCAATTTTATGTTTATTGCAACACTCGGCTTATTGCAGGGAGGATTAACAATTCCATCTGCTGATCCAGATTTGCAATTATACTGCTATTATGAAGGCGAATTAATGCAAGTAGGCTCTTCAGAAAACTGGAATATTCTTGTCGGCCCTTACGAAGAATTGGAAACATATGTTTTCAACTCTGGCAAATGGAAGGCGGCTATAGTTGATATTCCAACAAAAGGTATTTTGGGAGAGAGATATGGAACAATTGGGCAAAGGTTGGTGGATATTGCAACAGGAAAAGTTACCTATTACATAGATATAAAACTTTATCCTGGAGAAGAAATAGAATTGCCTTCTGTGCCACCATTTATGGCAAGAAATGCAAAATTTGAATTGAGCTGGAAAGGAGATGGTAAGCTTGGCTTAATTATTGTAGACGAAAATAATGTTGCAGTTGGAGAAGCTACCGCCACAAACGTTTCAAAGCAGACATTGCATTTAGACCAGCTTGGAGAAGGAAAATACAAAGCAGTCATCATACAGCTAAATGAAACAAATTCAACTATCGAATATACTTTAAAATATTCATGGGAATGCAAATTGCCAAAACAGCAAGCTAACTATTTAATGAATGCTGCTCAAGGAGCGGTGTATGCATCTTTAATAAACGCCCCCCTCCTATATGTTGAGCCAGATGAAATTCCGGATTGTGTGGAGAAAGCCATCAAAAAACTCGGGATAAAGAACTTTTATCTTTTTGATATTGGCGCCAATTCTTCAGTTAAAGATGAAATAGAAGGATTAGGAAATATAAAGAAGGAGTACAATGATTTAATAAGCATATATAAAGATATAAGGAATAAAACAGGAGAAAATGATATTGTCTTCACCACCATTGACCCATGGACTTATTGGCTTGTTGAAAAATTGAAGCCAGAAGGAGAAAAAGATGGTGCATTGTATGTTGGACCCGCTGCTTACATGGCAGCCCATCATGGGGCTCCTCTTATAGTTGTTGATATGCATAGTCAGCTTTCTAAAGCTGTTGTATGGCACAATGAGTGGTGGAAGAAACATGCCATAAGAGATGAAGAGCCAAATGTTGCTTCCATGTATTTAACTGGCAGAGAAGTATATGATTTCCTTGGGAAAGCTGGATTAGATGAGCCGGGAAAGGAAGAAAGTATAATAACTGTGGCTGGACAGTTTGATATTGGCACACCATGGGACAGAATGTTTGCAGGTGTTGCATATGCGGGCCGTATAATAGGCTCTCCCGTGGATACAAGCTATTGGGTGACAAGAAGCGTATTTTATCCAGCTGTAATATTTGCAAACCCAGCTTTAAACAAGGATGGAATATATTTGATAAATGGCAGTAAAAGCGTAAGATTGCCAAGCGGATTGCTCAAAATCATCAAGCCAAGCCAGGAGGAGCATTTTGTCTATCCTGTTTTAAATTCATGGATAACATATGCACATCGTTTCAATGAAAGAGCAAGCAAATACTGGGGCTTCAATTATACATGTGCCAGCGGTATAACTCCATATTATGAGCCATCTAACCATCCTATAGACAATAATGTTCTTGCAAAATATGGAAAATATGGCTCATATTGGCCAGATTTAACAGAAAGTGAAATAGTTCCTTTCTATTTAAGAAAAGCTGGTTATAGCATTGCCTTTACTACAAACTTTTCAGCAACAATGGAGAATTTGAATAGGGGCGTAATCATGTGGATTGAATGTACTCATGGATGGCATGGTGAATCAGGAGCCCTTTCATTCTGGGATCCTTATGGTGTTCCAGGCTTCTTTGGAATAAATATAACTTTGCCAACTGTTGAACCAAATCCATGGAGAGGATATGAGATATTTCTGCCAGGCTGGTTAGATGGCTGTACTGAAGAGCCAGATGTTTTGTCTCAAAGCAAATTACTTGGAATAGATATTGTTCCAGCAAGGCTTAGTGAATTGCCCATCATAAAAAATACGTTGCTTGGCAAAATGGCTGGATATGATGGAAACATTATAACAGTTTTATTTGGAAGGCTAAGAACAAAAGATTATACTGGCTATGATATGGATGAAGCATTGGGCAACATACATTCTTGCGGATTTAATGCTGGCTCTTGTTTAATTTCAAACACATATTTGCATTTAACATTGGTAAGACATGGTTCAGTGTTTCAGGTTATTGACCCGTGGGAAACTTCATGGTATTCTGCATTTGCAATGGAAATGTTTGCGAGAGATATAGCATTAGGAAAAACAGTTGGAGAAGCATTTACAAATGGAATAATGCATACGGGCATAGGATATTTAACAAAGCAGTGGTGGTGGGATATAAAGGAAAATGTATGCTAT
>CAZBXJ010000060.1:0-5868 GCA_964495775.1 uncultured Thermoplasmatales archaeon
CTGTTGCCTTGACTCCAAATCCTCCCTGTATGCCTTCAACATTTATTATTGGCACTGCTCCAACAGTATCGAAATAAATGTCTGCATTTCCATTTCTATTATCTGTCCATACTGCTCCTGCGCCCTTTATATATGCATTCCTGTATTCTGCCATTGCGGAACCATCTATCTCATTTACTTTAACTGGATCACTCCATGTAGCTCCCCAGTCTTCAGTATAGGTGAAATACAGGTCTCCATCTTTGAAGAAAATGACCGTCGCTTTCTCTCCACTCAGGCTCATATCTGGATAAAGCTCATCTTCTGGTGTTGATGTTATTGTTGTCATCTCCCATGTATTGCCTCCATCATTGGAATAGAAGCAAACTAAATCCTGATTTCCGTTTGCATCACTCTGGCAAACAACCAATATATTATCATTATATGCAACTATTGTTGGGCAGATTGCATTGAAATCTGATGGTATTTCAATCATGGCGCTGCTTCCTTCCAATGGATCATCAAAGCTTCTCACCCAAACAAGTATGTTTCTACTTCCTGCTGATTCATTAAGCCAGTCATAAGCACAGTAAATCATGTCGGTAGCTTTATCTATGCATGCAGATGCATGTGCAGAATAGTTATACTCGGGCCACCAGCTTATGTATCCTGAGCCCTCCTCGTCTGGGGAGGCGAAGAACATGTGCGGAGCCTCAACACACTCATACCCTTCATATGTTGTTGATGCAATTGTTGCAATAACTCCATATTCCCAGGTATTCTGGCTGTTATGGCAAGCTATTTCTGGCTCTCTAAAATCATACCATCCATATGATGACCAGTCCCAATAATAGAGAGTCCATGTATTCACATCATTAATGTCTTGCACAACCATCAGATATTGATATGGTGTAGATGGGTCCGGTGTAAATGATCCATAGAATGTGTTGCCTCCCCAATAATCAAATGTAGGATAGTCTTCAACGCCTTCAATACTCCAATAGCCAACTGGAGTAAATGTTTCTCCATCTGTAGATAAAGCCATATAGATATCCTGTTCCATCAGGCTTGGGGAATAGGTGTATCCTGCAAAATAAAGAGAGCCAGATGTTGCAAGTGTGGGATGATATTCTGTTTCTGGCATGTTTGCTACAGGTATGTTGGCAGGATTTGCTATTCTTACAAATGCATTCTCAATTTTTTTACCTTCAAGAGCTAAAAGATGTTCCTTGCCTTCTTTTATAATTGGCTTTATCTCATTTTTTATAGGTTTTATTTCAATAGCCTTTTTTCCTTGCATCAACGTTGTTGCTGATGCACTTGCTATTAAAAAACAGACTACCAGCAAACTAAACAATTTTCCCTTCATTTTTATCGCCGATGTAAAATCCTAAAGAATATAAATAATTTTTGTGTAACATCTGGAATTTTTGTGATACACTGCAATAAGAAAAGGATGATATAAATTGAACTGATGCCATTTTTATGTAGGAATTCATAAGGAAAAATGAACATTTAGGACTATGAATCCTTATGCAATCATAAATTTACTCAATTATTTCTCTAATTCTGTTATGAGGGAGAAATTCTTGAATTTCTGCTACAATTTATACATAAATTATCAATAAATTATCACTAACATATAAATAAAATTTAAATAAATACAACCATTATCATTTAGGGGAGGAAAATATGTTGAGAAGGTTATTGAAAGATAAAAGAGGTATTGAAGGATTGCCAATGCGTTTGATAATAATTGTGGTGGTAGCTGCTGTTGTTCTAGCAGCAATTTTAGCAATGATGAAATATGTTAAGCCAGCTGGCACATTACAGGTGAGCTATGAATTTGACAACTCATATAGTGGGCAGAATGTGTTGGATACTTCTAGTGGAAATGTTATTTTAGTAGATGCTAAAGATGAAGGAATGGGAGAAGTTAATCCGATTTCATTTAAAATAAATATAAAAGTAACAGATACAAATGGTAAGCCAGTTTCAGGAGCAACAGTTATTCTTACAGGAGCAGGAACAGCAGCAGCCGGAGAAACAGATGGAAATGGAATTGCACCTATTGAAGTTACTAATGCAAAACTTTTAGAAAATCAAGAAACAGCATATATGAAGGTAGAGGTAAAGGCATCAGGCTATAATAAATATATAGATGAGGAAGGCGTAATTCTTCAAAGAGTTACATCATAGTATGTTTAACAGCAAAGGAGTAATTGAACTTCCTTTGCGATTGATTGTAACCATAGTAATTGGAGGAGTGGCTTTGACCGCCGTTTTAGCTTTCCTATTTTCTCCATGCTTGTTTAAAAAAGATTTGCAAGTTTACTGGGATACATATAAAATAAATGCTGGTGAGGAGACAACTATAACAGTATCCGTTCTAAATGAAAAAGGAAAGCCCGTAAGAGGAGCAACTGTTTTGTTAAAAGGATTGGGTAATGCAACTGTTAATCAGACAAATGAAACAGGGAAGGCTGAACTCACTATAAAAGTTACTTTACCAGAAAAAAGGCATGAAGGTTATTTGGAGTTAATAGTAGATGCGGGCAATTGTTATGAGAAATTTATAGAAGAGGAGGCAATAAAAGTTGTGAGGAGTTAATATGGTAAAATTAAGAAAAGAAAAAGTGGTAAAAGTAGATAAAAAAGAAGGAATCAATGAAATAAATAATTGGCTCCAAAGAATACAACAACGTGTAGAGAGTATAGAAAAAAGGTTGGATGCTGTAGAAAGAAGACTATCTGGTAAATCTTTTGAAAGTGTAAAATTTGTTGGTGGAGTAAAGGAGGATAGTGGGCTCATTAAGAAATTGGAGGAAGAAATAAATGAGCTAAGGGAAGAATTGAAAAAAATAGACAAATCTGGGAGAGATAAGAAGGAGAAGGAAGTTGTTATTTCCTTAAAGAAAAAGGGAATTGAAGACAATGTATTAAAAGAAATTGCAAATATGGAAAGAAGATTAGAAAGGTTAGAAAAGAAAAAAGCCACGCCTGTAGTAAAAGTTGGAAAAATTGAGGTGCCCGTAGAAATCACCGGAATAGTAGGGGGCTTGTTGGCATTGTTTATTGCTGCATTACTTTTTGGAGGATATAAAAAACTAGTGATTTCTCCTCCATTTGTTATGTTCATAGGCATTGTTTTACTCACCGCCACAGCTCTAAAAACTTATTTGATAAATGTTGGTAGAAGATGAATAAAAAAGGAGTACTTGAACTCCCAATGCAATATATTGTTGCTATTTTAGTTGCAGGAATAGCTATCTCTTTAATGAGTATGGCAGCATATAACTTATGGAAGGATTATGAGGTAAAAAAAGCAATAAAGGAAGTAAATAGAATAGTTGATGAGGCTGAATTGATTTATATGACCGGAGACGAAAACACCTATGTCACCCTTGATATTAATCTCCCAAATAGCGTAAAAGAAATTGTTTTTTGTTCATCTATTGAGGGATTAATAAACCGCTACTACATCATAATGAAATGGGGAGAGAATAAGAGTTTTATTGCAAAAAATGTGAAATTTTATGGAAAAACTGTTCTATATAGCACTACAAAAAAAGTATCTTTGGAATTAATAGAAGAAAATGGTGACAAATATGTTAAAATTTCTCCTCAATAAAAAAGGCATTGTTTCATGGCTTTTGAGCCAGATAGCTTTGATATTAGCTACTGGAATTTTACTAGCTTCCATAGCAAGCATTACTTTTTATAGCGATTGGAAAAAGGAGGCAGAGATTAAAGCTATAGCATCAGAATTAGCTTCATGGATCTATACCATGGATTTAAGAGTTGAAGAAAATATAACGAAATTTTTCTTCCCAATAAAAGATTTTTATTACAATGTAAGTATTTCAACAGATTATATAGTTATTGAAAGATATGATGGGCGCATAAAAGATACAATAAGAATTTCCCATCCTCTATTCATAAAGCCATATGTAGTAAGGGAAAACTTGGATATAGAGTGGAAAAATAGTGAAGAATTGCATGAAAAACTTAAAGAAAAATATGGAATGAATGGAAATGCTGGAGAGGAAATTTCAATATTTCTTAAAAATGATATAAAAAATTACATAGAGGAAGAACTTGACAAAATTTCTGTAGAAATTGCTCAAAAACCATTGCAGATTGATATAGACAAGCCATTAATTTTAGAAAACTGCATCATTCATTTTGATGATGCTTCCATACTGAATGTAATTTTTATCTATCAGGAGGTATAGAATGGAATTTCTAAAAGATAAAAGAGGGGTTGCAGAAGAATTTACTACATTGCCTGCAATAATGGTAGTAATGATAGGATTTGCAATATTTTTTGCTATGATTGCTACAGTGTACCATCTACATAACGAAAGGATGGAAGATAAAGAATTATTTGAAGTTGCTCATTATGTTGTTTCAAAATTAACAAATGTTGGTAGCCCATTGGTGGAGGATGCTTCATTAATTATAGATGAAAATAAATTGGAAAATGTTGGAATTGATGAGCTAAAAGAATATTGCAATCCCATAGGATATGATTATTATGTGAAAATATATGAATATTCAGAAGATGGATCTAAGGAAAAGATATATCCAAGAAATGTAGGAGATGCAATACCAGATAAAAATAGAGTTTCTACATCAAGAAAAGTTGCTATAAAGGGCGAAATTGATGTAAAATATGGAGAATTGGTTGTAATTGTATGGAGGGTTAAATGAATAAAAGAGGTTTATCAGCAATGCAGGATGCAATTCTTTTTGTTTTAATGGTTTCTATATCCGGCGCGATTTTATTGCCAGCTTTTACACACGATGTTATTAAAGAAAGCTATGTTGAGAGAGAGAAGGATGAGGTGGCGGCGGAGGCGCTGGTGGTTTTGTTGTCCATGACAAAGGATGAATTTAGTTACACTTTAGGAGAGGAAGCTATGAATACTATCTTAAAAGATGAGTCTGTAGCTTCCATATTTAAAGGAGATTGGGGAAAAGATATTTCAAAATGGTTGGCAGGAAGAACGCAGTACCATAAATACTATGGTGAGCTTATTGCAGAATGTTTAACGAGCCAGCTCATGATTCCTTGGAATGGAAAATTTAAAGCTAATTTCCTTACATATGGCTTTAGTGAAAAATTAAAGGAAAATATTTCTCGAGAACTTAAAATAATTTTAGGAGATGAATATGATTTTAATTTTACCGCTAGATGGCATCCAGTGATTGGACTTCCTTTTGGAGGAGAAATTTTTGTTGGGCATCCTCCGCCTGAAAATGCATATGTTGCAAAAACTTTCATTACTATACCATATGTTCCAGAAATAAATGGACAGATTATTGCACCAGAGTATTTAAAAGAAAAGTTGAAAAGAAGTGCATATTTTAAAAATATAAGTGATTTGTTGGATGCTTTACCAGACAGAGAGGAGGAATGGACCGAGTTTGAAAATGAGTTGGTTGAGAATGTTACAAATTTATTTTTCTCACTCCTCTTTAATAAAACATATGGAGTTATTAAAATGGCTTTAGATATGATATTCAAAAATATAGAGGATATGCTAAAAGGTTTTATAGAGAAGGCTGAGAAAGAGTTGGAGGAGATTTATGGAGGAATTATCCAGAATGTTGCACATATAATACTCCAAAGCTTGGCAGAAAAAATAATAGAGAAGATTTTCCCTGATGAACCTCTTGAGGAAAATGAAAATATTGTAGATGGATTAATGGATAGAATCTCCAGATATATTGAAGAGGGTATAAGATACGGGCTGAGAGAAGCTTTATCTCCTATAAGAGAGTTGTTTGAAAATATGGTTAGAGATTTTGTGCATTATATCATAGAGATGATTAAAGGAGGATTGGAAAAAGTAAATGAAATAGTTGAAAAAATTTTAGATTGGA
>CAZBXJ010000061.1:0-5857 GCA_964495775.1 uncultured Thermoplasmatales archaeon
TGGAAAGTTTCTGCTAAAAGAGGGTTTTACACAACTTTTATTCAAACAATCTCCCAAATAAAGGTTAAAGCAATGTTTTCTAATATCCATCACCATAACATGATTTAATCCTTAAAAAAGTTATGGCAAAAAATATTTTTAAACGCTTAAAGCCTTAAAGCAACAAAGTATTCCTAATTTTTAAGGTACTAAAAATTAATAAATTAATAAAAGTTATTTATTGACACGCTATAACATAACTATGAAAAAACTGATTGTTTTATTCATCTTTTTTCTTCTTATTAATTTTCCTGAGCCAAATGTGAATGAGTATGAAGGAAAAGCAATTTTTGCATTTGTTGCAATTAAAACAACAAATGCAACCATCCCAGAAAAATATATAGGTGTGCTAAAAGATGCTAATATTACTCTCTATGGCAATACAACACTTGTAGCATTTCATTTGCTTCTTCTCTTTCCCTCTGTTTTAATAACAAATGAAACAGTTGTTTTGCATATGAAATTTTTTATTGGGGTTTTATATTGGGAGGATGGATACGCCTGCATTGTTGGTTATGCATTCATGGTAAAATGGGAATGGTAATATTATTAATTCAGAATGAAAGGTTGTTTAGCCATTTTATTTAATGAAATTCAATGAAAATGCTTATTGCTATGGGGATTTACTGTAGCAATATCTTTTCCTTTCTAAAGGCTCCAATTAAAAGACAGCAAATAATGAATTGCCATTGACTCACTGCATAAAAGAAATGACTACAAAAAATGAAAGAAATGATTGTCATAACCCACTGCATAGATGATTTGCTAGCACACCTTTTTCATTTTATTCATAATTCAATAAGGTTTTAATTGCAAATAAACTTACATTTAATGAATGGAAAGTTAAAATATGAAATTATCTGGGAAAGAAATTATGAAAGAGGTTATGCAAATTGTAGGGTAAAAACAGATTCAAAGGATAATATTATTGTTTGTGGAATTGATAAAGAATATAAAGGACTGGTTTTAAAATATGATAAAGAAGGAAATTTGTTGTGGAGCGACCATAGCTTGCCGGAGGTATATAAAAAGAAAATTTTTGATTTTACAGCCATATCTACTCTAAATGAAAGTTTTGGTGGATTTCTTGATTTAGCTATAGATAAAAATGATAATATCTTTGTTGTTGGCTCATTTTATGAAGATGAAAAGCATTGCCACGTTTTTGTAAGGAAGTATAATGCAGATGGAAAGGAAATATGGACTACAAAATTCTCTCCATTTCAATATAATCAAGCTACTGGAATAGCAGTTGATAATGGAGATGTTTATATTGCAGGATATGGAGGAAATGTTAAGCCACCAAGCCTTAAAGGATTTATAGCAAAGTTCTCAGGCTTAAATGGAAGAATATTATGGCATAGAAGGAGGTGGAAATTGGGCAAACCATTTACTGGCTTCACAAGCTTGGCGATTCATGAGCATGTATATGCTGTTGGCTTGGCCATAGGGTTAAAAGACTATGAATTGCTAATTACAAAATATGGAGTAAATGGATTAAAAAGAGGGGAGAAAACAATAGATAAGAAAATTTTGGCTGGAAAAATAATTTTTGATGGAGAAAATTTTGTAATTGCTGGGCAAATTGAAAATGATAAATTTAGACATTATTTGTTAAAAATAAAACCATCTTTTGGTATTGTTTGGGAAGAAGAAGGAAAGGAAGGAGGACTATATGATGTTGCAACTAACGATTACATTGCTGTTACCGGAAAAATTCTGGAAGGAAAATACTATGCTGGATTGTATAGCAAAGAAGGAGGAAAATTGCTGGATTTATATCTTGGAGAGCTCGTTAGCCATGGAAAAGATATAAATGACTGGATGAGAGGAGTTGATTTTGATAGCGAAGGCAATTTAATTGTTGTTGGAGGAGCACCGGTTGCAAAAACAATAAAAGTTAGAATAGAGGAAGCAAAGGAGGAGGAAAAGGAAAAAGAAGAACCACAGGAGGAAGAAAAGAGGCAAGGGATAATCCAAATAATCATAGATTTTTTAAGGAGATTATTCCGCTGAGCGGGCGCGGCGGGATTCGAACCCGCGACCGCTGGCTTAGAAGGCCAGCGCCCTATCCAGGCTAGGCCACGCGCCCTATGGTAAAATGCTATTCTTTTAAAAATATTTTTTGCAGGGGGAGGCGGGGGCGAGGGGGAGGCAGGAGGAGGAAAAAAGCCAACATTACCCTCGCCCCTATGCATGCTAAATAAAAGTCAAAATATATAAATTTTTTGAAACATTTTTAGAACTATGGCAAATATCTATGCAAATTTTTTAACTTTTTATTAGTTAACAAAGTGAATTTATTTACTCATATTGAGCAGCTTCATCAATAAGCTCTTTTACTTCTCCATCCTTCATAAAAACAGGGTGTGAGAGCATTGTTCTTCTGCAGCAATATCTTTTTATTCCCAAATCATCAAGAACCTTTTTTGGCTCTTCCCCATCTATATATACTCTCTTCTTATAAATTTCAAAAAGAGAGGCGAGAACTTTTCCACAAGTAAAGCATCTTACTGGCATAATCATTGTATCACCTATATGACTTCTGCCTCCTCTTTCTTGCTCCTCTTCCAAGCTGTTTCTTCGGTTCCTTACGACGGGTATCGCTTACAAGCAATGTTCTATCATATTCCATGAACAATCTTTTCAGTTCTTCATCTTTTGTGAATTCTGCCAGTGCTTTTGCTATTGCTGTTCTTGCCGCCTCAGCCTGGCTAATTGAACCGCCACCTTCAACATTTACTTTTATATCTACCTTGTTTTTGTATTTTTCAGCAAGTTCTAGGGGCTCAGCCATTATTTGGCGGACATACTCTGGGTAAGCTTGGAGGAGAACATTGTTTATTCTAACTATTCCCTTACCTTTTGTAATATATGCCCTTGCTATTGCACTTTTTCTCTTGCCAGATGCAATTACAACTTCTGCCATTTTACACCCAGATATTCAGATAATTCTTTTAAAGTTATATAATTTTTCGATTTTTGAAATTCTATTTTTTCTATTTCCTTATCTTTAAATTCTTCCGGAACACCTATAAATACCTTCAGCCTTTTAAAAGCTTGCCTTCCTTTTGGTTGCTGGTATGGAAGCATTCCTCTAACTGTTCTTTTTAAAATCATGTGAGGCATTCTTGGGAAGAATGGTCCTTTCCTTTTTGTTCCTCCTATCTCTCTTTTCCTCCTGTATCTTTCCTTAATTTCGTCTTTATTTCCAGTTATTATTGCTTTTTCCGCATTTACAATAAAAATCTCTTCACCATTTAACAACCTTTTAGCAACTATTGAAGCCAATCTGCCTATGGGAGCATCGGTAGCATCTATTATTGCCATTTTATCCACCTAAGATTCTAATGTTACTTCCTTTTGGATTTTTTTCTACAATCTCAATCAAGCTATAACACTTTCCACCTGCCTTTTCAATTTTCTCCCTAGCTGTCTTTGAAAATTTCCATGCGGCCACTTCTATTTTCCCTGCTTCGCCCATTCCCAGTACTTTGCCGGGCACTAAAGCTATCTCTCCCTCTTTTAAATGCTTAACAATTTTCCCAACATTTACCTCTGCCCAGTTTCTAGACGGCTTTTCCAGCCTCTCCGCCACATCCTTCCAAATAGCTGCCTTATATTTCCTAGCTGCCTTATAGAGGAAATTTATTGTTTTTATGAGTTGTGGGTTCGTCTTTCGTCTTCTCATTGGAAGCAAGTATAAGCAACTGTTTTATAAGATTTTTGATGCGTGGAAATTAAGGATTGAGAATATATGCTGTAATTTTTGCATATGCCTCAGCATTGCCATCCTTGGCTACAACTCTTATTTCATGCTTTCCAACTCCTTTGAAATCAACATGCCATATATTTGGTGGAGAATATCTTGCTTCTACTTCCTTTCCATCTATATAAAATGATACTTCATTTCCATTTGTATAAATTTCAAAGTCCATTTCGCCAATAAGCACATTATATGGAAAAGAAATTATTCTTCTTCCGTCAATATATATGGAAGGGTGCCAGCTACTTGGCTTTATTAAGAAAATCATAATGTTGCTTAACGGTGGCAAATCATTGTCATCTATACCGCAAGCCCATGCAACACTTCTCCTTACCAGCCACCAGTTATAACTCCATTCTGTAGGAGTGCCATTTACCCATCTGTATAGATATGTTTCCCTATACAAACTGTATTTATTTCTTCCTAAAAATTCCTCAACATGTCCTCCTATGAAAGTTCTTTCTTCTGGATGAGGCCCCCATAGTACAACTCTTCCTTTTCCATATGTTGTTGCTATTCCAGCATATAAGCCCTTTAAATCAGTTTTTACTTGCTTATATGGAATCCATTCTCCATTTTCCTTTTTCCAGAAGTGAATTGGAGCTTTCTCGCTTATTTCCTCGCTATAAATTGCTAAGGGAATTATCTCACCCATTAACTCATCTTTTTTTCCTGCAAAATACATGCCTGGTCCGCCTTCATATCTTATGATTCTTGGATTATCTGGAGATACTGCAACTATTGGATGGTCTGTTAAACTGCAATTTACTGGCACTCCTCCTCCCAATCCAGATGATTTGTATAAATACTGCCACTCTTCATCCTGATCATCATTTATATATACATTGGCAATGCCTAAAACTCCCTCATTTATTACTTTATCAAACAAATTTTTTGGATTTTCCATGCCCAATGAAGCTTCATTTGCTCCTCCGCATATGCCTACATAACCTCCACCATTTGCAACAAATTCCCTAACATTTTCCTTCCATCTTTTGCTTATTCCGTGGAAATACTGGCGGGCACTTGCTCCTATAACAAAAACATCATAGTTCTTATTAGATAAAGCCCTTCTTCCAAATCCTTCCGCCTCCTTGAACCCAATTTGAGTAACATTAAAAATGTAGTGTTTTCCATTTGAATGCCAGCCAAATTGCAGGGAATATTCCAAAACTTTAACAGCTGGAACAATGGATGGATAAACAGCTATCTCCTTATAAACAACTTTCTCCTTATTTGCATTTACAGGAAAGGCAAAAATAAGTAAAAGCGCGATAAGCCACACCTTCTTCATGGAAATATAATAAATGCAGGTATAAATAAAAAGCGACTAAGCGGGCGCGGCGGGATTCGAACCCGCGACCTGCAGCTTAGGAGGCTGCCGCCATATCCTGGCTAGGCCACGCGCCCTCATGTATAAAATTTTGCGTATATAATATTGTTTTTGTGGAGAGGATGCATCTAATTTTGCGTAAATTTTTTCTTTTCCTTGCTATTTCTTATCATGGCAAAGTGGTTATGCTTTTGTTGTTGCCTTTTTAATCATGTTTCCTTTTGGAATAAATGAAGAAAAAGAAATGAAAAAGGATGTTTCTGTTGACAATTTTAACAATACGCAATTTGATTTTCGGTATTCATCTAACCAAACAACCCATTTCATTCCATAATTTCTGATTTTATTCATCGCATATTCATAAAAATGAAAAATTATGCTCCTGTTGCCTTAATGAATAGAAGCTATGAAGGCATTGCTGGCAAAGCCATTGTTTTTGATGCTTCCAAAAGTTACGATCCAAATGGAGATGCATTGCAATACAGGTGGGACTTTGACAATGATGGAGTGTATGATACAAGATGGCTATCCTCGCCGAAGGTGACACATACATACTATGAAGTGTATGATGGGTATGTTAGATTGCAGGTAAAGGATGAGCATGGAGCCACAGATGAATGCATAGCAAGAGTTGTTATCAAAAATACGGTAACAGCTCCAATAACTGGAGAAGTTGATCAAAGTCAGGAAAAGGCAGATGGATACGTGAAGATATATCA
>CAZBXJ010000062.1:0-5835 GCA_964495775.1 uncultured Thermoplasmatales archaeon
GAACCTCAGGAGAAGAAAGATTGTCAAATTTTTTGTTATGGCAATCTGCAAATTCATTGCTTTGTTTTTATGATGTATATTGGCCAAGTTTTCGGAAAATGGATTTCTTAAAAATAATCAAAATGTATCAGAGGAGGAGAAATGAATTACAGTATCTTGAGTAAAATTCTCTTCTTAATTGCCTTTACACTCACAGCTGTGTATTTTATTATGAGACAAATTGATAAAAGCAGGTTTCTAGCAATAGCCATTTCTCTATTATTTCTTTTTCTTATTCATCTATTTATAGAAAAATACAACCAGAATTTTTAAGATTTATCTCCATTCTTCATTTCTACGATATGAAGGGGGCATAGGCAAAGTTAATTTTTCATTATTTCCCTTAGTAAAGATGTTGCAAAACAACCTTTTGGCAGGAAAAATTTGAATAATATTCCCTTTTCTTTTTTATTTACTTCATAATCAAATTCTAAAGGCTTCATTAGCAATTCTCTTCTACCTCCATATTCCTTTTTCTTTAAATTGAATTTTTCAATGCATATATTTTCCTCCTCCAATACCTCTCTTTCTATTTTTCCCATTGCTCCCTTTGCAATCTTTGCATTTATTCCAAAAATTGCGCCACTAACCATAAGTTTTCCTTCTTCTAACTTTTTATTAACATCAGCAATGTTTTTCTTTGTTACTTCAAAAAACCTATTCCTTATTGGAAATCCATCTTTAACTTTGCAAACTATATCTCCCTCCAAAGCTTCATTTAAAGGTAATCCATATTCTATTCTTCTTGAAAGCACTTTATTAAAAAGATAGGATTGGTAAGCTCTTACAAACATTCCAAAAGCTGTGTAAGGCAAAGAAAATATTGCTCTTTCATAATCCTTATATTTTTCATAGCTATGCTCTAATGTTTTTCCATATCTTGTATGCTTTAGATATTCGAATGTCTCTTCAAAATTTTTATTTAGCAACAATTTTCCAATCGTAACATTTATTGCTTCTCTTCCAAATCTTTGCTCACCATAATAATTTGGAAATCCTCCTTTTTCATCTATTTCCCTTAAAATATTTTTCAATTTTTCCTTTGCATATTCAACATCATCAACTTTGACTAAAATTTTAAACCTGTTTCCTTTAAGCATTCCTAATTTTATTCTTTTACCATATCCAACAAATTCTACATCAACATCCCTTATTTTTATATTTTTCATCTTTTCTTTTACATCCTCATTTCCCTTCAACTCAATGCTAACATACTGTGTTGCTACTGCCTCCTTGTCCTTATTTCCTGCAAACCCTATTTTTTCTCTTGCTATTTTCAAAGCTTTTGCTATTTTATCTATTGCCTCTTCTGTTTCCAGCCCTTTCTTCTTTATTTTAAAGATGATGCATTTCTTGCCTTTAAAAACATCATCAACAACTTCCTCAACCTGAAAATGCTCCGCTTTCTCTTTAATTCTACCTCCTATTCCCTCACCCTTCGTTAAATAAGAAAATTGTTTAAGAAAAGCTTTTATACTACCCATCCCGGCCCGATTTGGGCACATATGTCTGCAATATTTAGTGTTAAAATTACCTTTGTTTGTATCTGCACTTTAACATATTCATCTCCTTCTTCAATTGTATATGTAAGCTCACTATCTTCCAGCTCATCTTCTAAAAATTTCTTCCATGCAGACGGATAATTTGTTGTTATATTAATGATAAAATTTTCTCCCCAGTATTCATAGCTATTCCATCTGGAAAAATTGGTTCTTATTGAATATGTACCATAACCTGCTACTCCTGTCTTTCCCCCTATGCCAATAATATTAATGAGAGTAATATTCATCGTTTTTGTTGCATTTGAGGCAAAGAGGAAAGGAGGATATAACATTGTATCCCCGGTATGCTGACTCAATATGACCGCGCCCCCCTCATAAATGTAATTTTGGTCAATATAGTAGGCATTTTCTGCCTCATATTTTATTGTCCCCAGCCTATTATACTGCTGGACAGTTGCTGGGAGATACCTATAACATTTCAATCTGAATTCTGCATGCGAGGAGGAAAAATTAAATGTTATGTTGAATGGCTTGGACAAATAAGGAATTATGTCTGTGGAAATTTTATAATCCTCATTTAACAGATTTATTAAATAACTATCACCAGCATCTAATCCAACTGCAACAGATTGATTGAAGATTGTCTGGCTACCATTTACTACCTTCATAACAATTCTTAACATGCTGTCATAGAAACTATCAACATGTATGGAAACCTGAGCTGAACTTACTGTAAAATTAAAGAAATCACCATTTTGCAAACTTTCAATATAAATTTCAAGAGATATAAGAGATGAAATATTTGTTATTGTTGAATCGGAACTTACATCAAAACTTTGAAAATCCTTTTCCATACCATTTCCCTGTATAGTTATGCTAAAATTGCTTGTTGTGGATGACAGGATTTGCAGAGAGCCGAATGCTCTTGATGTAACAAAATATGGTAGTTCTTTACTTCCTAAGGTAATGGAATTAGTTAATGGTGAAGATGCTCTTGCCACAGCTTGCAAATCTAATGAATATTTGAGATTGGCAAATTGATTTGCTACTTCATCCATATGCTCCGCTTCCCTTCCTTTCATCCATTTTGGAATATAATAAACCTGAATGGTAATCAATACAGATACAAATAGAGCAACCATCAAAATCGCTACAACAACTCCTACTTGTCCCTTATTTTTCATCATTTCTTATTTTCCTCCTATTAAATAATTTTACTATATTTTTTCATTTCCTTTTTATAAACCATATTCCCACACCAACTATTGCAATTATAACTATTGCAACAATTAGAAGCCATGGATTTCTTTCTTCTTTTTCATTCTGCACATTTATTTTTATTTTTGCTATTTGACTATATGCCATACCATCATATGCTCTTGCTTCAATGATATGCCATCCATTGCTTAGCTTTGTTGTGTCAAGTGCATATGTCCAGTTTATTATTCCTGTTGCTTCCTTCCATTCTCCTCCGTCTATTCTTATTTCTACTTTAACCAAGCTTTCATTTCCATCTTCATCCCATGCATTGCCCTGTATTGTTATAATGTTGGAAACAATTGTTCCATTGGAAGGATAAATGATGCTTATATATGGAGGTGTATTCACAAAATTATTCACCGTTACATTCACCATTGCTACATTGCTATATGCCATGCCATCGCAGCATCTCACTTCAATGATATGCCATCCATTGCTTAGCTTTGTTGTATCAAGCTTGTAATTCCATGAAGTTGTTCCATTGGCAAGTTTCCATTCTCCTCCGTCTATTCTTATCTCAACCTTTTGTATTTCATCACCATCTGCATCCCATGCACTGCCTTTTATTTCCACCACACCACTCAAAACATCACTCTCTTTTGGATATTCTATTGAAACAACTGGTTTTGTGTTGGGTGGCGTATATTGTGTTATTATTATTTGGTGCAAATCACTCCAATCGCTACTTGCTCCATATTCATCTTCTGCAATAACTCTTATGTAATAAACTCCTTCAGTGTTCCAAGAATGGCTTTTTGTAACTGTTTTCCCTGATTCCTCAAGCCCGCTCCATTCATCAACATTTCCATCATTATTCCAGTCAAATCCATACCTTATCTTATCTCCCTCCTCATCATAAGATTTAGCTGAAAAGGAATAACTTATTCCTGTATATCCATTGGCAACGCCACTTATTGTTGGCTTTGAAGGAGGGGAATTTCCTCTTGTGGTGAAATGCCATACATCCGATTTATATTCCTCCTTTCTATCACTCACAATCACATACCAGTAATATGTTTTTGAAAAATCTAGCTCATGCCATGTTATGCTTGCTGTACTGCCAGAAGATACGCCATCAACACTTCCAATTAATGTATCTGTAGAAGCATCATAGAATGAAGCGTTTATAGCATCTCCATCTTCATCATAAACAACTACGCTTATCTCAGGCTCTATTGAAACATCCACACTTCCATTAGATGGATATGGATTTGTTGCATAAGGAGGATGATTTGCTAAGCTAACCACTACTTCTTTTGCTATCCATGCTATTGCTCCATCATCATCTTTTATGGTTAGATTGACAATGTAGCTTCCTTCATTGTAATAAACATGGCTAACATTTCTTCCATATGCAATGCTTCCATCTCCAAAATTCCATGTGTAGTTGGCTATGTAGCCATCTAAATCATATGAAGTGGAATTGAACTCAATGCTTTCTCCAACTATTGGCTCAGACGGAGTAAAATCAAAATCTGCAACAGGAGCCATGTTAAACACTTCTATCTGCTTTGTTATCCATGCTACAGCCCCTTCATTATCAATTACCGTCAAATTTACAATATACAGCCCATCATCTTCATAGCGATGCTGAACATTTCTTCCATATGCAATGCTTCCATCTCCAAAATTCCATGTGTAGTTGGCTATGTAGCCATCTATATCATAGCTAAAAGAAGCATTGAATGTTATTTCATCCAAATCTGTTGGGTTTTGCGGCTGCCAAGTAAAGTTAGCTATAGGCGGTACATTTCCTGATATGAGGATGCTTTTATTTATCGCCAAACAATAAATTTGCTGTGCAAAGATATTGCTTGCTGTGATGTGCGTTAAGTTGAGGAAGGTATATCCTGTTTTCAAAGGATGGAACAATATTTTTACAATATTTATCTCCTCCACATCTTTTGCTTCATCCATATATCCGGCAAATTTTATTTTCTCACTATCAATAGAACGTGAAATGGAAAGAGAATCATTCTCTATTTCTTTTGGCATCAAAAAAGTATCATCATAGAGGAGGGTGAAATTGATGCTATAAAATTGGGTTGCATTTGTAAGATTTATATAAGCTACAAATTCTCCACTTACCACATCCTTTGCTTCAATTTTTAATTCTGAGGAGGTGAATGCAACAGTTAAATTGTACCAACTCACCTGCATCCTTTCCGCATTATAGTTGCTTAAATTCCCTTCTATAGTTATATTAAATTCTCCCTCCATAATTGGAATAACTTTCAATATGGCGAGATAGCCATCTCCATCTACTCCCTCATCTGATGAAATAGCAACGATGCGACAAACTCCATTTTCAATGGAGTAATTCACTGCAATTTCAGTAGCATTAATGCTTCCATTGCATACCTCTACAATATCCATTGCGGACGAATTGTATTTTATGAGGAGGTCTGCAGAGTAAAAATTCTGGAGGTTGCTTGCAGCAATATACATGGAAAATTCCTCTCCCTTTTTTACAATATGAGGAGAGGAAAGTTTCACCTCTGCAGCCATTGCAGATGAAACAAGAAGAATGAAGGAAATGAATATTATCCTCTTCATGTTGCTACCAGTATTTTATTTACAATTATCTGTAAATCGCTATCATCTACTTTTCCATCACCATTTGCATCTGCAGGAGGATATGCGGAAAGCTCTTCTATTCCCTCCATTATTCTTTTCACCATTGCAATATCAAGAGCATTTATAGCTCCATCCATATTTGCATCTCCTCTTTCCCATACTTTCACCTCTTTCTCCATATAAACTTTATTACCATATGCATCAACTACTGTTAAATTAACAATAAATGAGCCAGAGGAGGCATAGATATGGCTAACGTTTCTTCCATATGCAACGCTTCCATCTCCAAAATTCCAAATACATGTAACAATGCTTCCGCTATAACTTGCATTAAAGTATGCCGTTTCATTAACAAAGATGACAGTATGAGTGAAATTTACTTCAACCTTTTCCACCGTATGAAAATGATATAGAGAGGTTTTATTAAATGCAACTCCATCGCTTACATTTACATACC
>CAZBXJ010000063.1:0-5834 GCA_964495775.1 uncultured Thermoplasmatales archaeon
CAACCAATTTTAAATTGCTTTCATTCTCTCCAATATAAACAAAATATAGGAGGTAATTTTTATTGGGTTTCCATACAAGAAATACATCATTATTTGAAATTTCTCCAATTGGGCTTAAAAGATTAATGGAATCATTATTCTCCCAAATAGGAATTGCTATAATCTGCATAGACAGCATGAGCATAATAAACCCTGTTGCAGCAATTTTTGCTATCATTTTGCTATCAAAAATAAATTGCTTTTGCTTTATAAGCATTTCGCTTTCAAATTGATAGCAAATTATATGCAAAGCGAAAAATTTAAAAATAAGAGAATGTTTAATTTCAAATTGTTAGCAAAATGATAATATGAGTAAGCCAATTGGTGTTAGGATAGATAGTAAACAGGAAAAAATATGGCATAGATTTAAAGAATTTGTAGAAGAAAAATATGGGAAAAAACATACTGTTTTGGGAAATGAATTGGTAAAGGCTCTACAATTATACTTAGAATTGTATGAAAAGGCAAGCAATAACAAGAAAGAGCCGGAGATACATATAGTAAAGGAAAGAGCTGGAGATATTGAGCTAAAATCGTTGAAAGAAGTCTCATATGATTTACTAAATGCAATTATCACCGCCAGAGGATATTTAGAGCAGATGGAGGATGAAATAGAGAAATTATCAGATAATGCAAGAGAAAAATATGATAAGTTAAGATACATCCTTTTTAAAGCACAAAAAATCATTCAAGATAAAATCGAGGAAATGAAATGAAGATAGGATTTGTTATAAATCCTATTGCTGGGATGGGTGGCAGAGTTGGACTTAAGGGAACAGATGGGGTTGTTGATGAAGCTATTAAAAGAGGGGCAAAACCAGTTGCAGAAGATAGAGCCATTGAATTTTTAAAGGCGTTGAATAGAGAAGTAAAATTTTATACTTGCTCTTCTAAAATGGGAGAAAATTCCTTTAAAAAAGTTGGAAAGAAGGCAGAGATAGTTTATGAAGCTAAAGAAAAAACAACTGCAGAAGATACAAAGAAAGCAGTTAAAAAAATGAGGGATTTTGTTGATCTCATTATTTTTGTTGGCGGTGACGGCACCGCCTGCGATGTCTATGAAGCATTGAAAACAGATAAACCAATGCTTGGTGTGCCTGCTGGGGTGAAAATGTATTCTGCTGTATTTGCTCTAACTCCGAGAGATGCTGCTGAAGTGGTTGATGCCTTTAATGGGGAAGTTGAGGAAAGAGAAGTAATGGACATTGATGAAGAAGCTTTTAGGAGAGGGGAATTTAAAGTAAAGTTGAAAGGCTATGCTTTAGTGCCTGTTCATGAAAAAATACAGGCTGGAAAAGAAGTATATGGGGGAGATGGGAAAGAGGAGATTGCAGAATATGTTATAGAAATGATGGATGATGACACACTTTATATTATTGGAGGAGGAAGCACTACTTGGGAAATAAAAAAGAGGCTTGGCATAGATGGAAGTTTCTTGGGCATAGATTTGGTAAAAAATGGAAAACTTCTTTGCAAAGATGCAGGGGAAAGAGAAATAAAAAAATTTTTGGAGGGAAAAGCAAAAATAATTGTTAGTCCCTTAGGCAGACAGGGATTCATTTTTGGAAGAGGAAATCAACCAATATCTCCAGAAATCATTGAAAAGGTTGGAAAAGAAAATATAATAGTTGTTGCAACAAAAGAGAAATTAAAGAAAATAGATAGCTTAAAAATTGATACCGGAAAGAAAGAATTAGATGAAAAGTTAAAAGGGCATATTAAGGTAATTACTGGCTACAAGGAAATGAAATTAATGAGGGTTGGCTAAATGTTTTTTGATTACATTTGCTAACCTTTTTACACCTTCCTCAATCAATTCGTCTTTCGGATTGGTAAAGTTTAGGCGCATTGTATTTTCTCCGCTTCCATCCACGTGGAAAGCCTTTCCATGAACATATGCTACCTTCTCATTTATTGCATCCCTAAGCATTTCTATACTACTAACATTCTTTGGTAATTCCACCCATACAAACATTCCGCCTTTTGGCTTCGTCCATTTACATCCATCTGGGAAATATTTTTCCATTGCTTCCAGCATAATGTCTCTCTTCTTTTTATACATTTCAATAATCTTTGGAATATGTTTCTCAATGTATCCATTTTTTATGAAATGATAGGCAATCATTTGTGTAAATGAGGGAGTGCATAGATCAACAGATTGCTTTGCAATAGTTAGTTTTTTTGTAATTTCTTCACTTGCAATTACATAAGCCAATCTAAAGCCAGGTGAAAGAATTTTTGAGAAAGTTGCCATGTATATTACATGTTCTCCATCATCATAATATTTTATTGGGTGCAATTCTTTTCCTTCAAATCTCAGCATTCTATATGGTTCATCCTCAACAACTAGCAAATCATGTTCTATGGCAATTTCTACCAATCTCTTCCTTCTATCCTCAGACAATTCAACGCCAGCAGGATTCTGAAATGTTGGAACAGTATAAATCATTTTAACTTTCTCTCCCTTTCTTTTTAATTCTTTAATTTTTTCTTCAAGTAAATCAACTCTAAGTCCATTTTCATCTAAAGGCACGCCAACAAGTTTCGCTCCATAAGCTGAGAAAGCATTAATAGCTCCAAGATAGGTTGGTAAGCCAACTAAGATAACGTCTCCTTCATCAATAAATACTCTTCCCACCAAATCCAAAGCTTGCTGAGAGCCAACAGTAACCAAAGTATTCTCAATTTTTGCATTAATATAGCTTTTTGCAACAAATTTTGTTAATTCTTCCCTAAATTGTCTTAAGCCAGGCGTGGGACCATATTGTAAAGCTATTGAAGCCTCATCGCTATTCAAAATTTTATTTGTGATTTCATTGATAATATCCGCAGGAAATGCATTTGGATTTGGCAAACCGCCAGCAAAAGAAATTACACCAGGTTGCTGAGAAAGTTCTAAAAGTTCTCTAATTTCAGATGAACGCATTCTTGATGCTCTTTCAGAATATAAATTCTCTATTTTCATTTTGAGGTAAATCTAATACATGTTAATATTTCTTTTCTGAGAAATGATATCATATAGCAAAATTATTTCAAATGTGACTCGATTATCAGATAAAAAAACAGTTTTATGAGGAAAAGGTAGAAGGAAAGAATTTGTAAGCCTTACCAATATAAATTCAAGAATTTCTTTAAAACATTTTTACTTTTACATGAAAAACATATATACATGATTTTTCATACCAGATATGGATATGGAATTTTATGGCAGTGTAACTGTAGGAGAAAGGGGACAGATTGTACTGCCAAGTAAACTTAGAAAAGAATTTGAAATAAAAGCAGGAGATAAAATTCTTGTTTTAGGAAGAAAGTTGTATGGAAAATGGGGAATTTTTCTGGTAAAGGCAGAGATTTTGGCAGAAATAATAAATGATTTCGAAAAGAAACTAAGAGATGCTTTAAAGAAATAACATGTTGGAAAAAATTGGTAAATTAATCAGTAAAAAGCCATCATTTTTCATAATTTTGATAGCTTTAATTACAGTAGGTTTTGGGATGCTAATTCCAACATTGGAGATGGGTACATCTGTAAAAGATTTTCTTCCCAATATTGAAGAGGTAAAGGCAAATGAAAGAGTAGCTGAATATTTTGGGAAGGATTATGAGCCGGTGATGGTATATATAAAAGGATGTGACGTTACATCTCCAAGAGCATTAAAGAAACAATATGAAATTTTTGAACAACTTAAGAAAAAAGAAGGTGTTGAAGAAGTAATAGGAGTAGCATTTTTTGTAAATGACATATGTAAAATAGAATATGGAAAAACCATATTGAACTGTACAGATAAAGAAATAGAAAGTGCTTTTCATGATTTGGTAGCGAAAGAAAATGTGAGTTATGGAGAAGATGGAAATGAGGAGGAAGTGCCTGATTACCTAGACATTAAAAGTTTTAAGGTGGAAGAGGATGAAAAAAATCTGACAGCATTCATAGAGCTATACAATTTGGAGCAAGTAAAGAGCTTTAGAAGCTATAAAGTGATTGAATGGTATATTGCATTCAAAAATGAGATTGTTCCAGATGAAAGGCTAAACATGTCATACAGGCTGGCTGTGCAGATGGCGCCTAAGCCTATATGGCAGATTGGCAACAATTTCTTTGTAAATATAAAAAATTTAATTAGAAGCATCTTAACAGGGGAAATTTTTGAAAGAGGGGTTAAAGCTTATTTATGGATTAAACCATACAATATGAGTCAATATTTTCCGGTTGCAATAAATGCAAGCATTGATATGAGTGAAAATCATATTTTTATTAAAGTAAGCAAGGATGAGCTTGCCAAATATGGCATAGCTTTAAAGGCAGGAAATTTTCAACTTCCAGCCAAATTAGGAAATGTATCTGCAGGAAGCAGGATTTATAAACTGCCATATTTAAGAATTCCGGTTAGCGTATCATTTATTAAATCAATTTTTGCATTCATACAGGAAAGAACTTTATTTAATGCCATTGCACAAAATAATAGTCAATTTTTAGATATGATTAATGGAAGCGTTGCCATTAAAGATTTTGATGTTTTTTGGGAAACAGTTGACATAGCAAATGGAAAAGGAATGCTTTTGATAAAACCAAAATTTATGGATGAAATGGGAAGATCCGCATTAACTTTTTTACCAAAATTTGAAAATGCAGACAAAACTTTGGCAATAGTTCAACTAAATGGCACAATGGATGGGGAGAAGATAAAGGAGTTAAGTAAGGAAATAGAAGATTTTCTTGAAAATTATAATGCAGATTTTGAAATGAAAGTTACAGGAGAAAGTGTGATTACTGCAGAAATTGATGAATTAGCAGATGAGGCAAATAGAATAATTGTTCCGGGCATCTTTATAGCAATAATACTAATTTTACTCTTGAATTTTAGAAAACTATCTTATGTTTTTCTTCCTTTGCTTGGATTGAGCATATCTATAGTATGGCTTTTTGGAACAATGTCCTTGTTGGGCATAAAATTCAATGCAATAGCTGTTGCATTAATCCCTCTTATTATGGGATTGGGTGTAGATTATTCCGTGCATCTCTTCCATAATTATAGGGTAGAGATAGCAAAAGGAAAGAAGGCATCAGAAGCAATTGTTTCTTCGGTTAAAAATATAGGAATGGCAATGCTCCTTGCAACTATTACAACATGTATTGGTTTCCTCTCGTTTTTAACTTCTTCTGTTCCTTCAATTAGAAATTTTGGTTTGTTATGTGCAATTGGCATAATCTATACATTCATTATTACCATCACCCTGCTTGCTTCTATAAGATACATTCTCGACAGAAAGAAAAAAATTGAAGTTAAGGAGAGAAAATTCATTGCTTCTCATTTAATGAAAAAAATTGCAGATATAGTCTGTAAAAATCCAAAAAAAGCAATAGTGTTGGTGGCTGTATTTACAATTTTATTTGCTTTTGGCTCAATAAATCTAAAAACAGAATTTAATATGAAGGATTTTGTACCCAAGGAAAGCAAATCAATAAGAGTCATGGAAAAAATTGGAAATGACTTTCCATTTTCAAGCCAGCAGCAGGAATATATACTTATTGAAGGAAATATTGCAAACATTGCTGTTTTAGAAGAAATGAAGAAAACAATTGCTAATATTGAAAACGATGAATATGTTGCAAGGAGTAGAGAAGGAAATGCAAGAATTGAAAGCATAATAAGCATAATGGAAAAAGCCATTGAAGGAAATGCTAGCTTGATAACAAAATACAATATTAAAAATGGAATGCCACAAACCAATGAAGATGTAAAAGCTTTCTTTGACTATCTTTATGAAAGTAAAGAATTTGAAAGAGAAGTAAA
>CAZBXJ010000064.1:0-4160 GCA_964495775.1 uncultured Thermoplasmatales archaeon
AATAGGGTATGATAATATTTAATAAAAAACCTAATATAGAACTCAATATAATATTTTTAAAGGGTGATTGAGTGAGGAGCCTGAAATTGTTTATTGCTGGATTTGTAATTTTTTCGATGCTCCTACAAAATTATGGTATAGCAGAAGAGAATGCAACTGCTAAGCTGGAAAAATATATTAAGGAGGCTAGTGATATTTTGCAAACTTGCGCTAAGGCTAAAGAAAAGGGCGTAAATAGCTTGCAAATGAGAGAGGCCATTTATCAATTGAAAAAGTATAGGGATATTCTGGAACAGGAGTTAAGTAAAGAAACAGAAATACCAAGGAAAAATCTACAAGAAGCATCAACAATAATAGCTCGCATTGAAAGCGAGATAGACTGGCTCAATTACCTACTAAATGAAAGTGAGAAAGTAAGAAAACAATGGCAACCAATATTAAATGATATAAACCCTGATGAAAAGAATTTAACAAAAATTTGTGAAATTTTGGGGATGACCGACTCACAGAAAGATTTCTGGATTGAACAACTTTCCAATACAAAGATAATAATAAGTACCTCCCCCAGGGATGCAAGAAAACTAAAACATCAGATATATAGCTAAAGCAGAATTATGTGTTGAAGCCCATTTTTCCATTTAATGATATTGAAAATTTCGGGTTTGATTAATAAATGAAAAGAAATGGTTGTTATTGGCTTATTGTTGCATGGAAGAGGGTATCATGGCAACATTCATTTTCATTTATTTTTCGACGAACCCAGCAGAAAATTTCACAAACTTCTTATCATATTGTCTTTTTCTATATATGCGCGTTATTCTTGCCTTTACAGGAGCATCTGGAGTAATATATGGAGTGAGATTATTGGAAGAGCTGAAGAAAAAAGGAATTGAAACTTATTTAATTATAAGTAAAAATGCAAGCAGAATAATTGAATATGAAACTAGTTATAAGGCAACTGAACTGGAAGATATGGCAGAAGAATGTTTTGATGAGGAAGATATGCATAGCAAGCTGGCATCAGGTTCATTTTCATATGATGCCATGATTGTTTGCCCCTGTAGCTTAAAAACGCTTTCTTGCATTGCCAATGGAATCGCCTTAAATTTAATAGTAAGAACAGCAATATGCTGTTTAAAAGAGGGGAGAAAACTTATTGTTGTGCCTAGGGAAAGCCCTTTAGATTTGATTAGTTTGGAAAATATGGTTAAGCTGAAGAAAGCTGGCGCAATTATTTTGCCTGCGATGCCTGCGTTTTATTTTAAGCCAAAGAGTATTGATGATTTAGTTGGTTATGTAGTGGGCAAAATAATGGAGCAGATTGGTATTGAGCATAATTTATATGAAAAATGGAGTGGAGAATGAAACCTTATGGATTGAATTTGCAAAAAGGAGAGGAAATTGAATGGATTGGAAAAAGGTGTTTAGGTAGCTTATGGCTTCCTTTTATGCTTGGATTTTTAACATTACCTTTATATGGAGTGGGCATAATATTCATAATTTATGCTATTGCAAAATGGTTAAAGGAAGATTATGTTTTAACAAACAAAAGGGCAATGATAGCAAGCAGAAAATACTTTTCTTCAAACTATGAAATTAGAGATATCTTTTATGAGGAAATAAGAGGGCTATATACAATTCCAAGAAAAGCATTGATTGGCATATATTATGATTTAGTCATTGAAAATGCAAGAAAAATTGTTTTTAAATTAAAAGAAGCAGAAATGGCGAAGAAAATTATAGAGAAACACAGGGAAAAAGAGATTATGTAGTCTCAAAAATTCTTTTTACCATCCATTCCGCTTTAAATGGTATTTGATCTTCATATTCCTGTCCTATTCCAATAAAATAGAGTGGTTTCTTTATTGCATATGCGATGGATAAAGCTGCTCCTCCTTTTGCATCTGCATCAACTTTTGTTAAAATAACTCCATCTATGCCCACATATTCATTGAATTTTCTTGCCTGCTCGACGGCGTCGTTGCCAGTTAAAGCATCTCCAACAAAAATGGTGAGGTGGGGTTGAGCTACTCTTTTTATTTTTTTCATTTCCTCCATCAAATTTATGTTTGTCTGCATTCTTCCTGCTGTGTCAATCAATACAAAGTCCTTGTGCTTCGCTTTTGCATGCTGTATGGTATCATAGGCAACAGCAGCAGGGTCGGCGCCAAAATCATGTTTTATTAGCTTTACTCCCAATTTTTCAGCATGTTTTTCAAGTTGTTCTATTGCTCCTGCCCTAAAAGTATCGCATGCTGCTATTACACAACTATAACCCTTCTTTTTTAGCTGGTAAGCAAGTTTGGCAATGGCTGTTGTCTTTCCTGAGCCATTTACACCTACAAACATTATTACGCATGGCTTTCCTTTGGACTCTACTTCCTTAAAGAAATCTCCTTCGCTTTCTTTTAAAATATTTTTTATTGCTTCTTTAATTGCCTCTTCAACAGCTTTCTTTGCTTCTTTTCTTGGAATGCCAACCAATTTTTTCTTTACTTCTTCCTTAATTTTTTCAACAACTTCCAAAGCAACATCTGCTTCCAATAAACTCAATTCCAGATTCCACAATAATTCATCAAGCTTTCTCTCACTTATTCCAAATAATCCTTTCTTCTTTTCCTCTTCTTCCTCTACAGTCTCTTCAACTTCCTTTAATTTTTTTCTAAGAAACTTGAACATCTTTAATCTTTTTTGCAATTTCTTCCATCTTCATGCGAAGTTCTTCGGCAGTTTTCGTCAGTTTTTCCTCACTTTTCCTCAGCTCTTCTATTTTTTTATTGAGGAAATCTATGGCATTGTTTATTGTTTTTTCCATATAAACATTTCTCCCTACATTTACTATAACTCTGTTTGTATCTTTAAGCTCTGCATATCCAAAAACATTTATGCCCAATGGCATCAAAACTTCCCTGCTTTCAATCTCAGCCATCTCTTTCATTGTCTCTATTGCTCTGCTGTATTCATCTATTAGCTTTTCAATCATTTGTGCCTGAGAATAAATGCTCTCTATCTGCTCCTGGTATAACTGCAGAAGATATACATTTCTTCTATATTCATCCTCATTCATGTTTCTCCACCATGTATTTGATAACGGGATCGCTTATTTCATCCTTTTGCATCTCTTCCACACTTTCTATTTTAATCATTCTCCTTTTTACCTTGTGCCTACTGCCCAGTATTGAATAAATCCTTTCCTTAGCTTCCTCCTCGCTATTTCCTATAACTTCCTTGCGGAATGGTTGCCATACTTCCCCCATCAAAAATTTTCCAGCAATCTTATACACCTTCATTTTAACCACCCTATCAAATCTAAAGCATCTTCTATTCTTCCCAACTCAACACCAGTTGTATTAATACTTGTTATCGCCCCATATTCATTTGCAACCACACCAGCCCCAACATATGGCATTCCATGATTAACTGTGCCTATTTTAGCTTTTACCCCCAGCGTTTCTTCCAATATTTTCTTTTCATCATCTTTTATTTTTGGATGACATAGAATGCCTTTATTTGTGGCAACAGCTGCCATACCTACAGTATTAAGCTCTGCTATTGTGGATTTTCTAGCCTTTACATCCAAAGCTTCTTCAATTTTCTTCACTGTTTCATCTTTCATTGATGGATGGACTATGGCTCCATAATCATTGGCAAGGATATTATTTCCCGCCGCATTGAATTTATCATCAAGAATTAAAATTTCTCCTTTAAAATTTTTCTCAATAATAGCAAGCTCATCTTCTTCAATAAAATCCGTAACAACTATTCCATTTGAATTCATCGCTACCAGCGAGCCAACAATTGAGCTTCCTCCTATTGTAAGTTCTATAACTTTAACTTTTAATGATTCCTCAATCTCCTTTAAATCTTTTTCTGGCAAAAAAGGCTGAACAAAAGCTATTTTGTTATTAGCCCTGCAATAAACACCTACGTGAGGATTTCCATTGAAATCAAGCCTCTTCAGCATATTAACACTATTCTTCCTCCTTCTTTACTTCTTCCTTTGATTTCTCTGTCTCCTTTATTTCCTCTTCTGCCTCTTCTTTCTTTTCCTTTGCTTCTGCTGGCTTTGTTTCTTCTTCAATTTTTTCTGGGGTTTCCTCTACCTCTTCTTCTTCCTCCGCCGGCTTAATTTCTTCTGATTTCATTTCTTCCTTTGTTTC
>CAZBXJ010000064.1:4260-5808 GCA_964495775.1 uncultured Thermoplasmatales archaeon
CTTCTTCTTCCTCCGCCGGCTTAATTTCTTCTGATTTCATTTCTTCCTTTGTTTCTTCTGTTTCTGCTGGCTTAGCCTCTTCTTTTTCTTCCTCAGGCTGAACCTTTTCTTCCTCTACTTCCTTTTCTTTCTTCTTTTCTTCTGGCAACTTTACCTCTGCTTCAGGTGTATAAGCCCATACGACATCCTCAATTTTGACTGCTTTTACCCTTACTTTACTTGGTATCTTTTTGATTCCCCTTGCCCATACAAGTTCATTTAAACTATTATCTATCTTTACGGTTTCTACTTTCATGTGCCTTGCCAAAAACTCTTTTATTTCCCTTATTGCTCTTTTAGCTCTTTTTGTTCTGGGAACTGTTTTTGCCTTTCTTAATGGAATTGTATATAACCTCTCCTCCATTCAAATCACCTCTTCAATTTACTGCGTCTCCAGTGCCTTCTCTTGGGATGTTGCAGAAAACGGCGATTTGTCCTCAATATAATCCAAGCTGGCACCCTTCTATTGCTTTTCATCGCCTTCAACAACCTCTTTTTCCTTGCAACATGCTTATTTCTTGCCATTTTAAATCCTCCTTATCTTAAAATCTCTTTTTTGAGGCAGTAAATGCTTTATCAACACCTTTAAACTCTCATCACTAATTTTATTCCTAATTTTCCCCATCTGATAAAGCCTAATTATCTGATTTTCAATATATTCAGCTTTTTCTGGAGATGCTATTCTTATCCTTTCCAGCCTTTCCCTTGCTTCAGGCTCCAGAATGTGGCGGAGCAGAGCTTTTTTCTGTGCTTCTATTATTTCCTTCTCAGCCTGTTTTCTTTGCTCTTCTTCAATCTGCCTCTGCATTTGCTCCAACATTCTCCTCTTTATTTCTTCCGCGTCATCCATTATCATATCACTTTTTAAAGCCTATATAAAGCTTCCTATCTCCTTAGCTACTTCATGAGCTGTATTATCTACCAATGATTGTCCCTTTGATGTTATTTTTCTTCCTTTACCCTCCACTTTCTCAACCAAGCCCAAAGCTTCCAGTTGTTGCAGTGCTTTTCTTGCTATTGAACCACTTCCTTTAACATGTTTATATGGTTTTACCCCTCTATCTCTCCTCCCTCCATATAAAGCTCTAAGCCTTGACACACCTATGGGACCACGCATATACACCTTACGAAGCACCGATGCCACTCTTATATACCACCAATCTGGATCTTCTGGAGGGCGCTCCTTATGGGCTCCTGTTTTAACCCATTTTGCCCATTCTGGAGGCTCTATTTTAAACTCATTTTTTAATTTTTCAGCCAACTTTTTTATCAATGGCTCTGCTGGCACATCATAGGCTGTAGTCATTGCAACCCAATACAAAAGGGATATATAAAAATAATTCTCTTTGCCTTTGCTTTCTCAGCTAATCTGCATCTTGTAAGGAAGCTATTTCCATTTTTATTATGAATGTATTAATGTATTTATTACCCAGTTATGCTCTGAAAGTAATTTACCAAACTTGCTTTGCTTCATTCTTGCATAGTAGCCTCCTCTTTCATTCTGCTGAA
>CAZBXJ010000065.1:0-5800 GCA_964495775.1 uncultured Thermoplasmatales archaeon
ATGTATTGGAAGAGGCTTTGGAAGCTTTATTGCAGGGAAAAACTAAGTTTGGAAAAGAAGTTGCTTTATGCGAAGAATGTCCAAGAAAAGATTCAAAGCCAGAAAAAATAGAAATAAGTAAATTTTACAGATGGCATGAAAAAGAAGATGATGGAAGTTGCTTCTTAGCTCAGGGAATCATATGCATGGGGCCCGCTACAAGAGCTGGTTGCAAAGGAGAATGCATTTCTGCCAACATTCCATGCACTGGCTGCATGGGGCCTGTGCCAAAAGTAAAAGATCAGGGAGCAGCTATGATTTCAGCAATTGCTTCTTTACTGGGAGAAATGAATGAGGAAAAGGAGAAAGAAATTATAGATAGTATTCATGATATGGTGGGAACATTTTATAAATATACTACTGCCAAATTATTGCCAAAAGGGAGGATGAAAGATGAAAGTTAGTATTGATCCTATAACAAGGCTTGAGGGGCATGGCAAAATTGAAATATTTTTAGATAAAGAAGGAAATGTTGAAAGAGCTTACATGCAAATTCCTGAGCTAAGAGGCTTTGAAAAATTTTGCCAAGGAAGAAAAGCTGAAGATATGCCAATAATAACTTCCCGCATCTGTGGAGTTTGCCCAGAAGCACATCATATGGCGGCAGCTAAAGCATTAGACATGGCATTTAATGCTGAGCCCCCGAGAACTGCTAAATTGCTCAGAGAGCTTTTATACAATGCATACATTTTCTATGACCACTGCTTGCATTTATATTATTTGGGAGGCATAGATGTTTTGCTCGGAGATGTTCCTAAGGAAGAAAGAAATGTTATTGGCTTAATTAAAAAATTTGGACTGGAAATAGGAAAGGAAGTGATTAAGCATCGCAGATATGCAATGGAAATAGTCAAAATGCTGGGAGGGAGAGAAATACATCCTGTTTCAGCTATTCCAGGAGGAGTAAGCAAAGGAATAAATGAAGATGAAAGGAAGGAAATAGAAGAAAAGGCAAAATCATGCATTAATTTTGCTTTGAAGAGTTTGGAAATATTTAAGGAAGTTTTTAATAGCAAAAAATGGAATGAATTGCTTGGATTAGATAGTTTGAAAACGTATTACATGGGACTTGTTGATTCCAATAATTATGTTAACTATTATGATGGAGATATAAGGGTTGTTAATCCAGACGGAAAAGAGTTGTTTAAAATAAAGGCAAAAGATATCTTGAAATATATTGAAGAGCATGTTGAAGAATGGACATATGTAAAATTTCCTTATTTAAAGCAAATAGGATGGAAAGGATTTGTTGATGGAAAAGATAGCGGTATTTATAGGGTGGGATCTTTAGCAAGATTAAATGTTGCAGATGGAATGAATACAAAGCATGCTATGGAAGAGTTTAAAGAATTCAGGAAAGATGGCATAGTTCATGAGACATTTGCCTATTATCATGCCCGTTTAATTGAAATGTTGAATGCTGCAGAGAGAATGCTTGATTTGGTTAAAGATAGCGATATTACTGGAGAAGATTTGCGAAACATGCCAAACGAGCCAGGCGAGGGCATAGGAGTTGTTGAAGCAGCTCGCGGTGTGTTAATTCACCATTATGTATTGGATGAAAAAGGATTGGTTAAGAAAGCAAATATGATAGTTGCCACCACCAACAACAATGCTGCCATTAACATGAGTGTTGCAAATGCTGCCAAAAAAGTAATTAAAAATGGCAAGGTAGATGATATTTTGCTAAATAAAGTTGAATCAGCATTTCGTTGCTATGATCCTTGCTTAGCTTGCGCCTCCCACGCTTTGGGAGAAACTCCTCTCATTGTTGATTTATATAAAGAAGGAAAGCTCTATAAGAGGCTAAAGAAAAATGTATAGTGTTATTGTAGGCGTAGGCAACCCATTGCTGGGAGACGATGCAGTTGGTTTGGAAGTAGCTAAAAGATTGAAAGGTGTTGTTGAAGCAGATGTTAAGCTTGCAATAGCTGGAGGGCTTGAACTGGCAGAGATGATTGCTGATTATGATTTGGCAATAATAATAGATGCTTTTAAAGGAAAAGGGATAAAGGAAATAGATGTTGATGATTATGAAGAAAGCGTAGCTAACCATGACATAAGCTTTCCTTCTGCTTATAGAATTTTATCTAGGTATATAAGAATGCCAAAAGTTAGAATTGTTGGCATAGGAATAGATGGCATAGAAATAAAGGAAGAATTATCACCAAAAATTAAAAAAATGATTCCAGAAGTTGTGAAAAAAGTTAAAGAAATAATGGAGGAGGAAAATGAGCTTGCTATCTAAAGTTGAGGAATTAAGCGGGCAAAATTTGTATGCATGTTATCAGTGTGGCAGATGTTCAGCAGGCTGTCCAATGGTAGATGAAATGGATTTGCTACCAAATCAAGTTATATTGCTTGTTATCAGAGGAGATGAAAGTGTTGTTGAAGCCAGAACACCATGGATTTGCGCTCAGTGCTATCAATGTGCTGTTAGATGTCCAAAGAATGTAGACATTACAAAAATAATGGAAGCGTTGCGTTTAATTAAACTCCGCAAAAACATTGATTATATAAAATTGGAAAAGGTAAAGAAAAATCTTCCCCAAATTGCTCTTGTTGCTGGTGCAAGAAAATATACAGGGTGATTTAAATGGAGGTTGCTTACTATCCGGGATGTACATTAAAAACAAATGCAAAGGCATTTGAGAAAAGCTTGATAAATGCTTTTGATAAAATTGGAATAAAATTAAAGGAATTAAATAAATGGTATTGTTGCGGCACCGTCTATAGCTTGGCTACAGATAACTTAATGTATAGATTGGCAGCGATAAGGAATTTAATTAAAACAAAGGAAGAGGGATTTAGCCAAGTTATTGTTCCATGCTCAATCTGTTACAATACATTAAAGCAGGCAAATTTGATGGCAAGAAATGATGAAGAGGCGATGGCGAAGATAAATGCATTTATGGATGAGGAGCCAGATTATGATGGAAGCGTAGAAGTTTTCCATCCATTGCAAATCTTGGCAATGAAGTTAGATGAAATAAAAAAGAGAGTTAAGAAACCATTGAATAAAAACTATGCCTGCTACTATGGTTGCCTGCTTTTGCGCCCTAAGGAAGTTGCAATAGATGAGTATGAGATGCCTACAATAATGGAAAAGCTTGTTGAAGCTTTAGGAGGAAATGCTGTCAATTTCCCATTAAAAAATGAGTGTTGTGGAAGCTATAATGTTGTTAGCAATAAGGAAGCTGTTGTTGATAGGGTATATAGAATTATAACAAATGCAAGGAAAAATAATGCTGAGGCAATAATAACTTCCTGCCCTCTCTGCCATTTTAACTTGAAAGAAATGCAGAAGGAAGTTAAAAAATTGCACCCAGATTTTGTAGAAATGCCAGTCTATTATTTTAGTGAGATAATGATGGAAGCATTTGAGGAGGGATAAAATGGCAAAAAAGAAACAGGAAATGAAAATGGTGAGGATATATATAATGGGTAAGGAGTATAAAGTTCCAGCTGGGCTAACAATAATGAAGGCAATGGAATATGCTGGCTACCGCTACATAAGAGGAGCAGGCTGTAGAGCTGGATTTTGTGGAGCTTGTGCAACTGTCTACAGAAAAGAAGGAGATTATAAGCTATATGCAGATTTAGCATGCCAGACTACTGTAGAAGATGGAATGTGGCTTGTTCAACTTCCATTTACTCCAGCAAACAAAGCAACTTATGATTTAAATAAGATTAAGCCAGATGATAAAACTTTGGTGAATTTTTATCCTGAGCTTGCAAGATGTGTTTCATGCAATACTTGCACAAAGGCATGTCCTCAGGAATTGGAAGTAATGGATTATATACAGGCTTCACTGCGTGGAGATATTGCCAAAGCTGCTGAACTTTCTTTTGATTGCATACAGTGTGGCTTATGTGCCATGCGTTGCCCCGCTGAGATAGCTCATTATCATGTTGCTCAGCTGGCAAGAAGGCTGTATGGAAAATATATTGCTCCAAAGGCAAAGCATTTGGAGGAAAGAGTTAAAGAAATAGAGAAAGGAAAATACGATAAGGAAATGAGGGAAATGATGAAGAAAAGTATAGAGGAACTAAGGGAAATGTACAATTCAAGAGATATTGAGCCTGAGGAGGAGGTTGATTAAATGTATCCAAAAGAATTTGAGAAATCTATAAGGAAGGTTGAGGAAACAAGGGATGAGAGACTTAAAAAGCTGCCGGAAAGAATGAAGGAAAAGGAGAAGGAGGAGCTTTTAAAGAAATGGCATCCTGATTATAAGCCTGAGGCGAAAAGAAAGCTGAAGGTGGGAGTAAGTAAGGGTGAAATTGTTCCAAATGAAGTTGCAGATATAATTGAAGCTTATCCTTTAATTAAGCCAAAAGAAATTGATTTGAGCCAAGTTGATTATGAAGCAGATGTATTAATCATTGGAGGGGGAGGAGCTGGAACAGCAGCAGCCTTATTTGCCTACTACAATGGAATAAAGCCAGAAAATATTATAATAGCTACAAAGCTCCGCCATGGAGACAGCAATACAATAATGGCTCAAGGAGGAATACAGGCAGCAGATAAACCAAATGACTCTCCACTAATCCATTACTTAGATGTAATAGGAGGAGGACATTTCGCCAATAAACCGGAGTTAGTGGCAAGACTTGTAATGGATGCTCCATTGATTATAAAATGGCATGAAGAACTTGGTGTAATGTATGATAAGAAGCCAGATGGAGAAATGATAACAATACATGGAGGAGGCACTAGCCGAAAAAGAATGCATTCTGCAAAAGATTATACCGGAATGGAAATAATGCGTGTGCTAAGAGATGAAGCAAGAAATATAGGAATAAAAGTTCTTGAATTTTCTCCAGCCATAGAATTACTTACAGATGGAAATAGGGTTACGGGGGCGTTGCTTTATAATTTGGAAACAGACCAGTATTATGTTGTTAGGGCAAAAGCTGTTATTTTGGCAACAGGAGGATTTGGTAGACTGCATATACAAGGATTCCCAACAACAAATCATTACGGGGCGACGGCAGATGGCTTAGTTATTGCTTACAGGCTTGGAGCGAAACTAAGAGATATGGACTCTGTCCAATACCATCCTACAGGTGTTGCCTATCCTGAACAAATTGTTGGATTACTTGTAACAGAAAAGGTTAGAGGATTGGGAGCCCAGCCTGTAAATGTTGATGGAGAGCAGTTTGTTCATCCTTTAGAGCCAAGAGATGTTGAAGCTGCTGCTATCATAAGAGAATGCTATGGGCGCAATAAAGGCGTTGTTACGCCAACTGGAATGCGTGGCATATGGCTTGACTCGCCCATGATTGAAATTATCCATGGAAAAGGCACTATAGAAAGGCGCTTGGGAGCAATGTTCAGAATGTTTAAGAGATTTGGCATTGATATGAGAGAAGAGCCTATATTGGTATTTCCAACGTTGCATTATCAGAATGGAGGAATAGAAATAAATGAAAATGCTCAGGTTCTCGGCATAAATGGACCCATCGAAGCATTATTTGCAGCGGGAGAAGTTGAAGGAGGAGTTCATGGAAAGAATAGGCTTATGGGTAATTCATTGCTCGACACCCAAGTTTTTGGAAGAATAGCTGGAATTAACGCTGCCAAATATGCAAAGAAAGCTAAATTTGGAAAGCTGAGCTTAAAGCATGTAGAAAAATACATTGAAGAATTAAAGAGAGCAAAGATAAAGGAAGAGAGAAAAACCCCCATTCTTCTACCAGATTACAGAGGAAAACAAGTACTATCTAGGGCTATAGACATACTATAGTCCTCCTCTTT
>CAZBXJ010000066.1:0-5799 GCA_964495775.1 uncultured Thermoplasmatales archaeon
AATAATTTTAAACATGTTTTAAAGAAAAGCGAATGTTATAAAAATGTATGGTATGAGAGAGAAAAAGGAAAAGGAAAATACTTTTTATAGTTAGAATTATAAAATTAGTGAAACTGCTGGCGTTTTCAGATTGGAGAATTCACAGCATAGAAAAACTTATAGAATATCTCCAAGGAATAAAAGAAAAACCAGATTTTATAATATATGCTGGAGATGATATTTCTAGATTTATAAATTATTTTGAAAAGATTGCTTCATTTTCCAAATATGGCTTGCTAGTTGTAGCAGGTAATGATGAGCCACCAATTGTAAAATCAGCCATTTCAGGCAAAAATGTTTATGATTTACATAGAAAACCAATTTTTGCTGATAAATATTGTTTTATAGGATTGGAAGGAGCAACTAGTCCACCGGGCATACTCTTATATTCAGAAAAAGAGGTTTGGTTACATTTAAACCAAAAGATGAACGAAATACCAGATGATAAAGAAATAATAATTATTTCCCACACACCCCCTTATGGTTTGTTGGATGTTGGGATAAGATTTGGAATAGGGCATAAAGGTTCCAAATCTCTTTTGAAATTTATTGATAAATACACCGATAGAATAAGAGCAGTTGTTTGTGGGCATATTCACTCACAAGGAGGTAAAATAACCAAATATAAACACACATTGATAATTAATTGTGCATCGTTGGATATAGAAGGAGAACCAAGAAAATTAGCAATTATTTACATCAACGGAGATACAAAGATAGAATGGGAGTACATATATGAATGGGGGCCCACTCCAAAAGAATTTGAAGATTTAATGAAAATTCCTTTGGTTGGTTATTCTAGGGCTAAGATATTGATGGAAGCAGGAATTAAAAGCGCAGAAGAAGTTGCCAGATTAAGCCCAGAGCATGAATTAGCAAAGCATCCATATTTTAAAGGAGTTTTCGAACTCATTATAAATTATGCCAAAGCCATTATAAAGGGAAAGCCAATAGTTGTTGGTAAGCACCCATTTTTTGAGAACCTAGCTGATAAAGATATATATTTTTTTGATGCAGAATATAATCCGATGGGAACAAAAAACGGTCCCTTTGGCATATTTATATTAGGTATAATGAGTCCTAATGGCAAAATACATCAAGATTTTCTTGATGACCCAAATGACGAGAAAATCATGCTTGAAAGATTTCTAAACTGGGTTGAAGAAGAGAGAGCAATACTTGTTACCTATTCTTCTACGAGTGCAGATAAGCCACAGTTAATAAATAGTTTTAAGAGATTCAATTTACCGGTTGATTCTCTAAATAAAGCTTTCTTTGACTTATATTATGACTGTATAAATACTCAAAAAAAGGAAAATCAATATATTTTTTTACCGATGCCAAATTCGATGAGTGCGAAAGATATTCCTCAATATCTGGGTTATCGAAAAACTGACCCAAAAATCAGGGGATTAGATGCATTAATAATGTATAGTAAATTTTTAAAAGAAAGAAATAAAGAGGCTAAACTAAAAATAAAAAAGAAACTCTTAAATTATAATAAAGCGGATTTAAAAAGGACAAAATTCATCTTTGACAAACTCAAGGAATTATTTGATGCACATCCTTAATATATATAACTTTTTTATATTATATGCCAATAAGATATGCATGGAAATAAGGATTGATGGATGGAGAAGCAAGCTAACATTTGATGCTTCTCATTTTCTTCCAGATTATTCAAAATGCTCCAGGCTTCATGGGCATACATATGCTATCCATGTTATTATAAAAGGCGAGATAAAAGAAGGAATTGTTATTGATTTTAGAGTTGTTAAGAAAGCTTTAAAAGAAATAATAGAAGAGTTGGATCACAAAGTAATCATACCAATGAATGGAAAACTGGAGATTAAAGAGGGAGAGGAAATAGAAGTAAAATATGCTGGAAAAAGATATGTATTTCCAAAAGAAGATTGTGTTTTCCTTCCCATCTATTCATCTTCTGCAGAAAATTTAGCTAACTACATACTAAAAAAATTTTTGGAGAAAATTGATTTAGAAAATATATTTGCAATTAAGCTTGGAATAGATGAAGGCTACGGCCAAGGAGCGTGGACAGAATGGAAAAAGCAGTCTGTTTAATTTCTGGAGGAATGGATAGCGCTGTTTCAGCAGCCATTGCAAAAAATGAAGGATATGAAATATATGCCATCACATTCAACTACGGGCAAAGAAACAAGAAAGAAATGGAATGCGCAAAAGAAATTGCAAAATGGCTAAATGCAAAACATAAAATTTTGGAAGTAAATCTTCGCCAAATAGGAGGCTCTGCTTTAACAGACAATATAGAGGTGCCTGAAGAAGCCCATGGCATCCCTGTAACTTATGTTCCAGCCAGAAATACTATCTTTCTATCCTTTGCTTTAGCTTATGCGGAAGTTGTTGATGCAGATTATATTTATATTGGAGTAAATGCAATAGATTATTCAGGCTATCCAGATTGCAGACCGGAATATTTGGAAGCATTTCAAAAAATGGCAGATTTGGCTTTGAAAAGAAGTGTTGAAGGAAAACCAATAAAAATAAAAGCACCTCTTCTATATCTTCCAAAAGCGGAGATTGTGAAGAGGGGCATCGAACTTGGAGTTCCATTTGAAAAAACATGGAGTTGTTATAGAGAAGGAGAAAAACATTGTGGAAGATGCCCAGCTTGTAAGCTTAGAAAGAAAGCATTTAAGGAAGCAAATGTGGAGGATCCGACTGAATATGAAGAATAAAATTGCATTGTTAATAATACTAATCCTTCTTGCAGGATGTATAGAGCATGGAGAAGAAGAAAAGATACCAGATGTTTTTAAAACAAAGCCATTTAGAATAGGAGACAAAGTTACTTATGAGCTTTTTGGAAAAGCCACTATACAATCAGGAGATAATTTTTTTATATATGTTAGCAGGGGAGAAGCAAAAATAGAAATAAAGGAAGTGCAAATTGAAGATGGTTTTGGAAAAAAAATAAAAACCATTGAGTTTTATATGAGTTTATCAGAGACACCGTACAATTACACTCCTGAAGGAGAAATTGAAGAACTGCCAATAAACTTGGAAAAACACATTTATAGGATTTATGATAACAATGTTTTGGGAGGAATAATAAAAAGCGATACCATCCATCATGCAATTAATAGGCACAGACAAATTTTGATTAATTCAATGCCAATAAACGATTTTTTAGATAATTTTCTTCAGAGAGAATTTAAACCAAATACAAATGGCTCATTTATTTATGAAGGAAGAATTTTTAATTGGTCAGCAAGCTATGATGAAAAACAAAAAGCATTGCAAATTGTTGTACCATTCAATACTTCCAAGCTATATATCTGGATAAAAAATGATTATTCATTTCCCTATCAAATAGCATTTGAAACAGATTATGGAAACCAAAGGAATTCGTATTCATTTGTTTTAAAGAGTTTCAAGAGAGGAAATGGCAAAGAATTAAATTTTGGATTTGTAAATTACACATCATTAAGAAATTTTAATTCATCTGAATGGAAGGATTTGGGACCAGCTCAAGGAGAGAGCCAGATGAAAATGAGCTTAAGGGAAGCTGTTGCCATCGCTTACACACAGCAAAGTTTGAAAAATTTTTTAAAAAATAACCCTGGCTCCTATCTCATCTATGCAGAATATTGGGAAAGTAAGGAAAAATATGGATGGATTTTATATTTTGGTAAAAATGGGCTGAAAAAAGAATTTGTTTTAAATGTAACGGAAGGAGCTGTGCCTATTGTAAAGGAAGAAATAAATCCATATTTTCCATATGAGGAATTGCCAAAGAATATAGAGGATTTGCCAAATCAAATTATGGATATAGGAGATGCAGAGAAAATTTTCAAGAATTTCGTAGATTATAATTTCAAAAATTTCACATTCAAATTCTCTTTCATTGAAATTTACTATCCTGATACACTTTTTGATATATGGGAAGGAAATGATAAGGAAAAAGAAATTAGCATCTATTCTGAGGCAAAAAAGGCATGTAGTATAGAGGGCTTTTCTAAATTGGCTAAAGACTGGCAAATTGGCTATCGCCTTGTTGGTGCTTATGAAGCGCCATTTATAAGTTTTGATGGGAAAATTGATGGAGAAAATGGAATGGTTACTTATATTTATAAAGAATATTGATTTATGCTAAAAGTTAATGAAATCTTTTATTCTTTGCAAGGCGAAGGAGCAGATGTTGGTCTGCCAACAATTTTTATTCGTCTAACAGGCTGTAATTTAAGATGCAAATACTGCGATACAGAGTATGCATTTTATGAAGGAGAGGAAATGGAAGAGGAGACAATAATTGAAAAAATTTCGAAGTGGAAATGTAAAAGAGTTTGCATAACAGGAGGAGAGCCATTGCTACAAGATGTGAGTAAATTAATTAATTTGCTCATGAAAAAAAATTATGAAATAAACATTGAAACCAATGGTTCATTAAGCATTGAAGAATTGGTAAATAAAAGAGTGGTGGTGAAAATGGATATGAAGTTGCCATCATCTCAAATGCACGATAAAATGAGAATGGAGAATATTAGGCTATTGAGGCAAACAGATGAGCTTAAATTTATAATATTGGATAGAAAAGATTATGAATATGCAAAAAATTTAATAGAAAAATACAAGCCAAATTGCCAAATAATAATGCAACCTGTCTGGAAAGAGTTGCCTGCAAACAAGCTTGCTGATTGGATTCTAAAAGATGAAATTGATGCCCGTTTGTCTATACAGCTTCATAAAATTTTATGGGGAGAAGAAAGAGGAAAATAACTATACAGCAACTTTTAATTCTCCATCATAATGAAGTGCTTTATTCCCATATTTTATTTTGCAGGCAATAATTTTTACTCCTTTTTCATATGCTTCCTTTAAAGCCATTGAGAATTTCTCATCAATTTGCCAGTTAGGCATGAATTTTTCAGCATCTCTCATTATTAAAAAGAGGATGGCTACATCATATCCTTTGCTTTTTGCTTTTATTAATTCCAAAATATGCCTCCTCCCTCTTTCTGTTGGGGCATCTGGAAAAAGAGCGGTATTGTTCTTCAATAAAGTACAACCCTTTACTTCTAACAAACATTTATTTTTGTTTGCCAATAAAAAATCTATTCTACTTTCCCCATATTTAAACTCTCTTTTTTCAATTTCATATTTTGCCAATTCTTTAATGAGCTTTTTCCTCAAAATTTTTTCAGCAAGCATTGAATGATAGCCGGAATGGATAAGAATCCAATTTTCCATTAAAGCAAGAATTGCATCATAATTTGTCTTTCTTTTACCCTTTTTCTCAATTAAAATTAGCTTTCTTCCTTCGGTTAAAATTTCTTTTAGTCTTCCAGGATCATGTAAATGGGCTTTAGTTATTTCATTCCCAATTCTAACTTCAATTAAGAATTTATTTAATCTTCTAACAAACTCAGCTTGAATAAATTTCTCATTAAATTTATAGATTAGCAAGAGCTATGTTCTATAGCATTATTTGGACAGGATTCAACGCAGGCACAGCATTCAATGCAATCATCCACATTCTTTGCAACTGCTTTTCCATTTTCAATCTCATATATATCAACAGGGCAAACTTCAACGCATTTTGCTGCGCCAGTGCACTTATCGTAATCAATTTTAATAACAATATCTCCCGAAGACGATTTAAATTCCTTTATCATGAAGTTTTATCAAAAAAGTGTTTATAAATTTAATGAAAAAGATTGGTTTGTTGAATAAATGAAAAGAAATGGTTGTTATTGGCTTATTGTTGCATGGAAGAGGGTA